>CAMDQP010000005.1 GCA_945906115.1 Opitutus sp. GAS368 | reverse complement strand
GCAACGCCGGTCGTGTCGCGACCCATGGAGCGAACGTCGGATTCGTGGAAGCGAATGGACATGCCGGACTGCGAGATCATCACGACCTCGTTGTCGCCGTTGGTCAGCTTGGTGGAGATCAGGCGATCACCGTGTTCAATATTGATGCCGATGATGCCGCCCTTGCGGTAGTTGGCATACTTCGAGATCTCGGTCTTCTTGATGGTGCCATTAGCCGTGCACATCATGAGGAACTTGCCTTCCTCGAAGTTAGAGACGCAGACCATCGCGGCCAGCTTCTCGTCGTCCTTGAGTTCCAGGAGGCGAGCAATCGACTTACCGCGGGATGCGCGGTTGGCTTCTTCGATCTCGTAGACCTTCTCCACGTACACGCGGCCGTTGTTCATGAAGAACAGGATATGGTCGTGGGTATTGGCCGTGAAGAGGTGTTCGATGAAGTCGCTGTCGTCGTCGGACGCGGCCTTGGAGAGCTCGGCGCCCTTGGTGCCCTTGCCGCCGCGCTTCTGGAGGCGATACTGGGCGACCGGCGTACGCTTGATGAAGCCCGCATGCGAGACGGTGACCACGCAGCCTTCGTTGGCGACGATGTCCTCCATCGAGAGGTCGCCTTCCTGGGCCGAGACCTTCGTCTTGCGCGGACCGATGTGCTTCTTGGCGGCGTCGCGCAGCTCCTTCTTGATGAGGGTGAGCAACTTCAGCTCGCTCGAGAGGATGCTGCGGAGTTCTTCGACGAGCGCCATCAGTTCGCGGTACTCGGCCTCGATCTTGTCGCGCTCCAGTCCGGTGAGCTGGTAGAGGCGGAGGTCGAGGATGGCCACAGCCTGGCGCTCGCTGAGGCCGTACTTGGCCATCAGCTTCACGCGGGCCTCGTCACGGTTGGTCGCGGCGCGGATGATCTTCACGAAGTCATCCAGATTACGCAGGGCAATCTTGAAGCCCTCGAGGATGTGGGCGCGGTCTTCGGCCTTACGGAGGCGGAAGCGAGTACGGCGGGTGACCACGTCGCGACGGTGCTCGACGAAGCATTCGAGCAACTCGCGGATGTTCATCTGTTTCGGGCGACGCTTGTCGAGGGCGAGCAGGATGACGCCGAACGAGTTCTCGAAGTTCGTGTGCTTGTAGAGCTTGTTGATGACGACCTTCGGGTTCTCGTTACGCTTGAGCTCGATGACCACGCGCGTGTTCTCGTCGGATTCGTCGCGGAGGTCGGAGACCTCATCCAGAACCTTGTCGGTGCACAGTTGGGCGATGTGCTTCACTAGGGAGGAGCGGTTGACGTTATAGGGCAGCTCCGTGAGGACGATCTGCTCCTTGCCGTTCTTCATCTCCTCCGTGTGGGCGACGCCGCGGACACGAATAATACCACGGCCGGTGCGCAGGTACTGCTTGATGCCTTCCTTGCCGTTGATGACGCCGCCGGTCGGGAAGTCGGGACCGATGATGATCTTCTCCAAGTCTTCGACGGTGGCGCTGGGCTTGTCGATGATGAGGCAGGTCGCCTCGACGAGCTCGTTCAGGTTATGGGGCGGGATGTTGGTCGTCATGCCGACGGCGATGCCGGTCGAACCGTTCATCAGCAGGTGAGGCAAGGCGCACGGGAGGACGGTCGGCTCGGTGGTCGACTCCTTGTAGTTCGGGATGAAGTCCACCGTATCCTCGTCGATGTCGGCGAGAAGCTCGGATGAGACCTCGGAGAGGCGGCACTCGGTGTAACGATAAGCCGCGGGCGGATCGCCGTCGACGGAGCCGAAGTTGCCTTGCGGTTCGATCAACTGGTAGCGCATCACCCAGTTCTGGGCGAGGCGGACGAGCGTGTCGTACACGGAGCCGTCGCCGTGTGGGTGGTAGTTCTTCAGCACTTCACCCACGACGCCGGCGCACTTATCGAACGGGCGGTTGTGGACGAGGCCTTCCCGCATCATTGCGTAGAGGATGCGGCGCTGCACGGGCTTCAGGCCGTCACGCGCGTC
This sequence comes from Opitutus sp. GAS368, assembly GCA_945906115.1. Taxonomy (GTDB): domain Bacteria; phylum Verrucomicrobiota; class Verrucomicrobiia; order Opitutales; family UBA953; genus UBA953. The sequence goes on along the minus strand of CAMDQP010000005.1, from coordinate 24,351 downwards.
CGGGAGGGCGCGGGAGACGATGACGGACATCGAGTAATCGATGTAGGCCGTCTGCATGATGTCCGTGATGTTGGCGGTCGTGAGCTTTTCCTTGTCAGAGTACATATTCGAAGAGGTCTAGGGTTTGGTTCGTCAGATCGATCAGACGTCGAGGTTCGAGGTGTTGAGCGCGTTGTCTTCGATGAAGGCACGACGGGAGGGGACATCCTCGCCCATGAGCATGGCGAAGATACGGTTGGCTTCGGCGGCGTCGGCGATGTCCACCTTAAGGAAGCGGCGCTTGGCCGGGTCCATCGTGGTCTCGAAGAGCTGCTTCGGATTCATTTCACCCAGGCCCTTGTATCGCTGGATTGTGAGACCCTTGCGGCCGAACTGGCGAATCTGGCCGATGAGTTCGAGGATTGAGCCGAGCGGGATGGGGTCGGCCTTCTTGACGACCTTCTTAGCCGGCTTGTCTTCGCCCTTGGGCTCTTCTTCGCCTTCCACGGCGGCGGGGGCCTCCTCGGCGGTCGAACCGTCGATCAGGTGGTAGCGCGGCTCTTCACCGGTCGTGAATTGCTTCACATCCATCCCCTGGGTCTCAAGTTCCTTGAGCACCTTCGAAATGGCATCGTTCTCGAAGATCTCGATCACGTTGACGCGCTCCTGGACGACTGTGCCGTCTTTGAGCTTCTTCTCGCGGTCGATCTTGTCGGCCAGGAAGTCCTCGACGCCGGCCTTGCGCAGGTAAGCCTGCTTAGCGTCGGTATCGACGAGGAACTCATAGGTCTCCTCGTTACCAGTACGAGTGCGGACAATGAAGCGCGGGAGCGCGTGAGTCTTGTGGTCCTGCTGGTCGAGATAGGCACCGAGTTGGCAGCCCGTGCGGCCGATAACAGCCCCGAGGGTTTCCAGGCGCGCAAGGGATTCGACGATCTTATCGAGCTTCTGGCCGGGGAAGACGTGCTTGTCGCGGAGGCGGAGGAGATTCACGTCCTCGGAGCCAAGCTCGAGCAGGATGCGGTTCAGCTCCGGGTCGTTATCGACGTACTGCTCACGCTTCTTGCGCTTGATACGGTACAGGGGCGGCTGGGCGATGTAGACGTAGCCAGCCTCGATGAGTCCGGGCATCTGGCGGTAAAGGAACGTCAGGAGCAGCGTACGGATGTGCGAACCGTCGACGTCGGCGTCCGTCATGATCACGAGTTTGTGGTAACGGCACTTCGTGACGTCGAAGGCGCCGTCGCCCTCGTGCTTACCGATACCGGTACCGCAGGCGGTGATGATCGTGCGGATTTCCTCGTTGGAGAGGATCTTGTCGATGCGGGCCTTCTCGACGTTGAGGATTTTGCCCTTAATCGGCAGGATGGCCTGGTAGCGACGGTCACGGCCCTGCTTAGCGGAGCCACCAGCGGAGTCGCCTTCGACGATGTAGAGTTCACAGACGGCCGGATCGCTTTCGGAGCAGTCGGCGAGTTTACCGGGGAGGCCGCCGGAGGACATGGCGGACTTACGGACCGTCTCGCGGGCCTTACGGGCGGCTTCGCGGGCGCGGGCAGCGTTGAGGCACTTGTCGACGATACGACGGCCAGTCTTCGGGTCGCGTTCGAGGTAGTACTTGAGCTGCTCACCGACGACGGAGGTCACGATACCTTCGACCTCGGGGTTCGTGAGGCGCGTCTTGTTCTGCGACTGGAACTTCGGATCGGGGTGCTTGACGGAGATGACGGCCACGAGGCCCTCGCGCATGTCGTCGCCGTTCAGCTTGGTATCCTTGTCCTTGATGAGATTATTGGACTTCGCGTAGTGGTTAATCACGCGGGTGAGCGCGGAACGGAAGCCGGAGAGGTGCGTGCCGCCTTCGGGCTGGTTGATGAGGTTGGCGTAGCTAAAAACCATCTCGTCGTAGCGGTCGTTATACTGCAGGGCGACATCGAGGGTCATGCGGCGCATGCCGGGTGTGGGCTTCTCGCCGTCGGCCATGACGCGCGGGTTGGCGAGGTCGGTGAAGTCGACTTCGGCGGCGATGAGGATCGGTTTATCGAAGAGGCGCTCCTCATTGGCGTTGAGGAAGGAAACATACTCGGCGATACCGTCCTTGAACTCGAACTTGTCGGAGCGGTTGGAACGATGGTCCTTCATATCGACCGTGATGCCGGGAACGAGGAACGCTAATTCGCGCATGCGGCGCACAATCGTGTCGTACTTGAACTCCTGGGTGGCGACGAAGATTTCCGGGTCCGGATGGAAGGTGATTTTCGTACCGGTACGCTTCGTCTTGCCGATGACCTTGATGGGCTGCGTGACTTCGCCCCGGCTGAACTTCATCTGGTGGACTTCGCCTTCGCGGCTCACTTCCGCGATGAAGCTGTCGGAGAGCGCGTTGACGCACTTCGCCCCGACGCCGTTCAAGCCGCCGGACACCTGGTAGGCGCCCTTGTCGAACTTACCGCCGGCGTGCAGATTGGTGAGCACGAGCTCGAGCGTCGGAATCTTTTCTTCCGGGTGCATCGCGACGGGAATACCGCGACCATCGTCCTCGACGGACAGCGAGCCGTCCGCATGGATCTCGACCTTGATGCTCTTGCAATAACCGGCGAGCGCTTCGTCGATCGAGTTGTCGACGATCTCATACACGCAGTGGTGGAGGCCCGTCTCGTTCGTATCGCCGATATACATACCGGGTCGTTCGCGCACAGCCTTGAGGCCTTTGAGTCGTTTGATGTCGGCCGCGCCGTAGCTTTCGTTGCCGGCGTGCTTGCCGCGGTTCGGGTTTTTCTCGGAATTTTCGCTCATGTTTAGGTGTGTAAAAAAATGATATTTTTCCGCCCGAAGGAAGGGTCTTTTCATGCTGTTTTTCACAGGGGTATCTGCAACAGGAAACACCCCGTTCGTGAATGTTTTTAGGCGACCAGAAATGACTACCAATCAACCCCTTACGGAAACTTATAGGGGGTGTTAGAAACCGTTGTTCACACGTTATGAACAGCCGATTTCCGCCCCTCGGACACGGGGCTAAAATCCGGCACTCAGGCCGACCCGAAAAAGGCCCCGATCGGACCGAGCGCCGCTTCGCCGGCGTCTTCGAGGACATAGTGCCCGGCGTCGGCGAAAAGAAGCTGCCTGGCGGCCGGGAAGCGAGCGGTGAAACCCTCCAGGAAGGTCCGGTCGAAGCAGAAGTCGCGCATTCCCCAACAAAGGAGCATGGGCTTGCCCTTTAAGCCCTCCAAAGAGGCCTCCACGGCGGCTAAGACGGGTCGGGTGGGGTGTTCGGCCTCCATCGGGATGTCGGCCACGAAGTCGGCTACCGCCCGGCGGACCGAGGCCGACCCGTAAGGGGCGAGGAAACCGGCCTTAGCGGCGGGGCTAAGGGGCTCCACGACCGACATCCAAGTGGCCGGCCAGGCGAAGCCGTTCAGGCCCTGGACGATAAAGCGGCCAATCAGGGGGGCTCGGCAAAGGGCGATGCGGGCCGGAATGCGGTCGGAGAGGAAGGCGCCGGTATTCGTGACGAGAATCTTCCCTACCCTCTCCGGGCGGCGACCGGCGACGCCGAGCCCGATAGCGCCACCCCAATCGTGGACGCCCAAGTCAAACTCCTTGAGCCCGAGATGGGCAATGAGGGATTCGACGTCGGCGATGCGGTCAGCGAGACGCAGGAAGCGATCCGGACGAGCGGACAGGCCCATGCCAACATGGTCGGGCGCGATGACGCGACGACCTTGGGCAGCGAGCTTCAAAATCAGGTCACGCCAAAGGAACGACCACGACGGATTGCCGTGCAGTAAAAGCACCGGGCGACCGTCGCGCGGGCCGTGATCGACATAACTCATCCGACCCGAGAGCGCGGCGAAATCCTTCGGCGCAAAGGGATAGAGCGCCTGCACAGCAGGAGAAAGGGAGATAGCGCTCATTGGCATTCGACGGCGAGCATCATGCTGGCGAGACCGCTACCGATGCCCAGCAACGCGACGCGGTCGCCGGCCTTAATCCGGCCTTCGGCGAGGCCGAGCGCCAACGTGGCGGGTACGGAGACCGAGCCGACGTTGCCGAGGCGATCGAAGCTCTGGTAGTCCTTGGCGGGATCGAGGCCGAGCTTTTCGAAGAGCAGCGACGAATGACGGCGGCCGACCTGATGCGTCACCACGCGATGCGGCGTGGACTCGTCCCAGCCCGTGACGCCTTTGAAACGACCCCAGCAGCGCTGGGCCAGCGCCACGCCAGCGGCGAGCAATGCTTCGGAGTCCGTACGCATATCGAGTTCGGCAGACGACGTATCGCCTTCGCAAAGCCCGTTGGCGGAAGAATCGGTCTCGGCGGCGCCGCCCAGAAGGCGGATTGAGCCAGGCCCGGCGAGATCATCACGGCAGATGACCGCGGCCGCGCCGCCCGCACCGATGGTCAGGTTCGCGAAGTACGGCTTAATTGTCTCACGCGTCAGCGCGAGGTCTTCGTTCAGCATGCGAATCGTGCGCTCGACGAGTGGACGCCCATCTTCGCCCGAGCAGACCAAGGCGCGACGGATCTGCCCCGACTCCACCATGCCCGCGGCGAGCACGACGGCATTGAGGAAACCCAGGCAGGCATTGGAGACGTCGAGGATCTGCGCCTGCGGGCCAAGGCCAAGCAGACCGTGCACGTAAGCAGCGGTCGAAGGCTCGAGGCGATCACGGCAGACCGAAGAATGAATGAGCAGATCGATATCGGTGGGGCCGACTCCGGCGGCCTGCATCGCACGGCGGCCGGCCAGCGCGGAAACGGCGGACGGGCGGATTGCCTGCGGCCAGAAGCGGCGCTCCCGGATGCCCGTCATCAGCTCGAGACGGCCCTCAGGCAGCTTCAGGCGGCCGTAAAGGGGCGCCAGACGGCGTTCGACCTCATCGGAGGTCCAGACCTCGGGAGGCAGTTCAGCCACGAGGCCGGACAGGACTGTGCGCTTAAAAATCACGCTCCGGGAAGGCGGGAAGAAGCGGCCACAAGTTCTTCGTCGAAGAAATTCCACCCCATACCGGCGTCGACCACGATACCTTGGCCATTGATACCGCTCGAACGCGGCGAGAGCAGCCAGACGGCCGTGTCGGCGACTTCCTGGGTCTTCAAAGCCTCTTTGCGGAAGGTCATCTTCTCAGCGTGCAGGTAGTTGTGGAGATAGCCGGGGATGCCGGCGCTCGCGCTGGTCTTCAGCGGACCGGCGTTGACGGAATTAAAGCGCACGCGGGTTTCGGCCGAGAAGGATTTCGCGAGGAAGCGGCTGGCGGATTCGAGCGCGGCCTTGATGGGCGACATGTAACCGTAGTTCGCGGCCGTGACCTGCGAGGAGATTCCGATGGAGACGATCGAAGCATCTGGCTTTAGGTGCGGCTTGAGCGCGCGGGAAAGCTCGACGAGCGAAAACGCGGAGATCGCGGTGGCCTGCAGGAAATCAGCGCGAACGGTCTCATGGAACGGCTGCATGCCTTTCGAGAAATTGGCGAAAGCGACGCTATGCAGGACGCCGTCGAGCGGTCCGTGCTCGCGGCCGACATCGACAGCGAGCTGCTGCGTCTGGGCCTCGTGCTCGAGGTCGCACAGGTAGATCGGCTTGCCGTCGAGCAGGCCCTTCAGTGACTCGAGGCGGGCCTGCGAACGCACGGAGTAGACCACCTTGGCCCCTTCGGCCTCGAGGGTTTTGGCGACGTGCCAGGCGACGGACTTCTTGTTCGCGACGCCGAGGACGAGGTAGGTCTTACCGGTAAGGCCGAGGAAGGACATGCGATCAGGCAGGTTGGTCGACGAGGGCGAGGGCGAAGCGGATGGTCAGGACGGCCTTGCCGTCGCGCCGCACGGTGCCGGTCATGAAGTGGAACTGCTGGAGCGTCTCGACGAGTTTCACCTCAATCGAGACCGTATCGCCCGGCTTCACCATCCCCTTGAATTTCGCCTCCTCGATGCGGCAAAGCACCGGGGTCTTACCAGAGGGAACGCCGCCTTCGGATTGGAGCTTCTTCGTCAGGAAAATCGCGCCGGTCTGGAAGACCGATTCACAGAGCAACACCCCAGGCGTGATCGGGTTACCCGGGTAGTGGCCGGAGTAGAAAGGCTCGTCGGCACGGAAGGTGCGACTACAGGTGGCGCCATCGGCTCGGACTTCGTCGATCCGGTCCAGGAAGAGGAACGGCGGGCGATGAGGGATGGTGTCGAGAACGGCCTGCAACATGGTCACATTTTTGTCTCCAGAGAGACCGACAAGCGACACGAAAACACTGTCGGTCGCATTTGCCTTTTGCCGGCGGACTCCCAACCTACGGCACATGAAGACACTCTACGCCATCCTCCTCATGTCCCTCCTCCCCATCTTCGGTGACGCGGCTGAAAAGCTCGCAGTCGGTGCCTCCATCCCGGACGTCACCTGCAACGACCAAGACGGCAAGCCCGTCTCCCTCGCTAAAGAAGGTGCCAAGGGCACCCTCCTCGTCTACTTCTACCCGAAGGCCAAAACCGGCGGCTGCACCAAGCAGGGCTGCTCGCTTCGCGATGGCTGGGCCGACCTTCAGAAGGCCGGCGTCAGCGTCCTGGGTGTGAGCACCGACGACGAGAAGCTCCAGAAGGAATTCCAGGAAGAGCAGAAGTTCCCCTTCCGCCTCCTCGCCGACAAGGAGAAGAAGGCAGTCACCGAAGCCTTCGGCGTGAAGAACCTTATCGGCATGGCCGGCCGTAGCGCCTTCCTCTTCGTGGACGGCAAGTGCGTGTACGCCGACCACAAGGGCCACACCAGCGATCAGGCTAAGGTCATCCTCGACTTCCTCGCCTCCGCTAAGAAGTAAGTCCGGGAGACTTACCCGACAGAAAGGCCGCATCGTTTGATGCGGCCTTTTTCGCGTCCGGACGTCAGGCTCAGTGGCCCTTGATCGGGAAGAGATCGGTCACGCTGTTGTTGCCGTGGATGCGACGAATCGCGTCGGAAAGTAGGGGCGCAATCGAGAGCACCGTGATTGGCAGGTCCTTCGGCCAGTTGGCCGGGACGGAGTTGGTCGTGATGACTTCGTCGATGACCCCACGGCGGAGGCGCTCGAAGGCGATCTCCTGGATCATGCAGTGCGAGACCACGGCGCGCACCGAGCGGGCGCCGTTCTTCTTGAGCAATTCGGCGGCGGCCACGAGCGTTCCCGCGGTCTCCGTCATGTCGTCGACCAGGATGACATCGCGGCCATCGACTTCGCCGACGAGGCTCGTGGCCTGCACGGTGGTTGCGCTCGTGCGGCGCTTGGCCACGAAACCGTAAGGCAGGTTGAGCATATCGGCCACGGCCGAGGCGTACTTCAGGCCGCCCACGTCAGGCGAGATAACCGTGGCGTCCTTGAGCCAAGGCTTGTTCTTAATGTGCGCGTAAAAGACCGGCGATGCGTACAGATGGTCGACTGGGATATCGAAGAAGCCCTGGATTTGCTGGGCGTGCAGATCGACCGTCAGGACGCGGTTGGCGCCGGCGGCGGTCAGCAGGTTGGCTACGAGCTTGGCCGTGATGGGCACGCGGGGTTTGTCCTTACGGTCCTGACGAGCGTAACCGAAGAACGGAATCACGGCCGTGATGCGGGCGGCGGAAGCGCGACGGAGGGCGTCGATCATAATCAGCAACTCCATGATGCGATCGTTGGCCGGTGCGCTGGTGGGCTGGATGACGTAGACGTCGCAGCCACGGATGTTCTCGTTGATCTGCACGAACGTCTCGCCGTCGGGGAAACGGTTGACGGTGGCGGTGCCGAGCGGGACGCCGAGATGTTCGCAGATTTCCTTGGCCAGCGCCGGATTGGCGTTGCCGGTGAAAATCTTCATCTCAGGTAAGCTCATGTCGTTTAACGTTTAGCAGAGTCCAAGGAGGCGGCCAGCGAATCAACCTTTTTGAACAATTCTGGCAGGCGACGCGACAGAACGACCAGTCGGCGTTCCAAGCCGAAGGGCACGGCAGGCGTGCCGTTCATGAAGCCATCGGCAGGCACGTCCTCGAAAAGGCCCGTCTGGGCGCCCAGCTTGACGCGGTCGCCGAGGGTGAGATGTCCGGCCACGCCGGCCTGTCCGCCGAGGACGCAATGGTCACCGAGGGTCGTGCTACCCGCGATTCCGACTTGTGCGGTGATGAGGCACTGGCGTCCGATACGCACATTATGGGCGATCTGGACGAGGTTATCGATTTTGGTGCCCCGCCCGACCACCGTCTTACTGAAGCGGGCGCGGTCGAGGGTGGAATTGGCGCCGACCTCGACATCATCCTCCAGGACCACGTTACCGATCTGCGGGATGCGCTGGATCTCGCCGTTGATCGGTTCATAGCCGAACCCGTCAGAACCGATGACAGCACCGGACTGGATGCGGCAGCGGGCACCCAGGACGCAATAGTCGCCGACGACAACGCCCGGCTTAAGCCAGCAATCGGCGCCGACCGATGCGTGGGCGCCGACATGGCAACGGGCTTCGAGCACCGCGCCAGAAGCGACCGTGGCACCTTCGCCGATTACGCAGAGCGGGCCGACATGGGCGGTGGGGTCGACCTTGGCGGAGGCGGCGACGATGGCAGAAGTGTGGATACCAGCGGGAGGACGCGGCCAGAGCCGCGCCTCGAGGACTGAGCAGAGGAGCGCCAGGGCATAGGACGGATTATCGACGCGGAGAAAAGCTTGCCCGGCCGACGGTTTACCCGCGAAGGCGACGGGCACGAGAATCGCACCAGCCTGTGAGGAAGCGACGGCATCGGCGTACTTCGCGTTACCGAGGAAAGAGAGATCGGAAGACAGTGCTTCCGCCAGAGCGGCGATGCCCGTAATCGGACCGGAGCAGACACCCTCGACCGATTTGGCTCCGGTGAGGGAGGCCAGTTCGGCGATGGTGAAGGCGAGCGACATGGTCCTAAATGAAGCGCCCCTGACTGGCAGGGGCGCGGCAAAGTCTTACTTGGCGGCCGGCTTGTCGCCGGCGGCGGGAACGGGGGCCACCGGAGCGGTGGTGATGGTCGGCACGGCGACCGAAGCCGACGCCTTATAGGTAGCGTTAAGTTCCTTGATCACGTCTTCGGTGACATCGAGGGAAGCATCGGAGAAAAGCACGGGGGCCTTACCGATGATGAGATTGAGCCCCTTGGCCTTGGCGACCTTCTCGGCCTGGACGCGAGCATCGGCGACGATCTGCTTGTTCATCTCGCCCACGCGCTGCTGGATGGCGTTACGGGCTTCGTTGACGAAGGTCTGGAGTTCGGCGCGACGCTGCTGGAAGGTAGCGTTCTTCTGCTGGAACTCAGCCGCGACGGCCTTCTTGCCGTTTTCGCTGAGCATCGGGTCCTGACCGCGCTTATCGACACCCTGGAGCTCGGTCTGCAGCTGCTCGACGGCCTTGATGCGCTCGTTGACGGAAGCCTGCGCGGATTCCTCAGACTTGCGAATCTCAGCCTGAAGGTCGGTGGCCTTGGCGTATTTCTTGAAGATTTCCTGGTCGTCGACGATGCCCACGTTGGGGGTGGCGGCGAAGAGGGAAGCGGAGGCGAGGAGGAGGGCGAAGAAGGACTTCATGGGCGTATTCTGGTTTAAGAAGTGGTTAGGCGGGCGAATGGCAATCAAAAGACCGTGCCGAAGCTGAAGTTAAACTTCATGCCACCGGCGTTGATGTCGGCGCCACCCGGAGCCTTGGTCGTTTGGAGCGGGAAGCCGAAGTCGAGGCGCATGACCGCTCCGCCGAGGAGGATACGCATGCCCAGGCCGTAGTCGGAGTTCGCCTCGGAAACGCTGAAATTGGTCTCGGAGCGATTGACGATACCGTAGTCGTAGAAGGCGGCGAAGCGGAGATTGTCAGCGGCCTTGATGGTGTATTCGGCACTGAAGAAACCGTAGGTCATGCCACCCATCGGCTGGTTGTTGCCATTGGCGGTATCGTAGGTGTCGTAGGCGCCGACCTCATTGTAACCGAAGCCGCGCATGTCATAGGCGCCGCCGAGGTAGAAGCGTTCGTAGAACGGCAGGTAGCCGCCCGAACCGGTGAGCAGGCCGACGCGGCCGATGACGCCGATTGTCTGTTCGGCGGTGGGCGAGACGAGGAACCAGCGGCCCGTGCGGAGTTCGGACTTCAGGTACTTGATATCGCCGCCGAGGCCGTTGCCGGCGAGTTCCTCGGTGAGCGAGATGCGCGAGCCCTTAGTCGGGAAGTTATATTCGTCGCGGGTATCGTAGGTCAGCGAAGCCGAGACCGAGGAGATCACGCGGGCGCCAGCATTGCCTTCGGTCAGCACGTCGGCCGGAGCGTCAACCGTGACGTTGTCGACGGACATGCGACGCAGGTTGTAACTGATACGGCCCTCGATGTTGCTGAAGATACGGCGGCGGGCGTAGAGGCTGATACCTTCGGATAGCACCGAGTAGTTGGCCGAAGCATAACCAGCGTAGCGGCGCTCGATCGAGTAGCCCACGGCGAGGTCGCGTTCCCACAGGGCCGGCTCCTCAAAAGAATGCTCGAAGGAGTTGGTCAGGCTACCGACGGAAAGACGGACGCGGAACTTCTGGCCGCCGCCGCGATACCAGCCTTCCGAGTTCGAGAAGTCGAAATTGGATTCGGCGTACTCGACGAAGCCGACGAGGCCTTCGACGGTGCTGTAGCCGGCACCGAAACTGACCTGCCCGGTGGGGCCTTCCTTGACCGTGACGCGCAGGTCGCTCTGACCCGGAATCGAGGTCGGGACGGCCGTCACGCGGACTTCCTCGAAGAACTGTGTGTTTTTGAGGCGCGCTTCGGAGACGCGGGTGCGGGCAAGGTCGAAGACCTCGCCGGGCCCGAGCGCGAGTTCGCGGGCGATGACGGTGGAGCGGGTCTTGATGTTACCTTGAATCTCGACCGCACGGACCGTGTGGCGCTGGCCTTCTTCGATCTGGAACTTCACGTCGATGGCGCCAGTCGCGAGATTGGGCTTACGGAAGATCTGGACGGAGCTGTTGATGTAGCCCATCTGGCCGTAGTATTCACGCACCTTGTCGGAGGCGGCCTCGATGGCCGGGGCAGCGAAGGCTTCGCCCGTGGCAATCTTGTCGAACTCGGCGGGGTGGGCACCGCGACGGAGGGAAGGTTCGGCGACGACCTTCTGCAGGGCAGCGGTCGCGTAGAGCGGATCGGTGGAGCCGAGGCGGTTGCCGTCGAAAGCGATTGCTCCGATGGTGTACCTACGTCCTTCCTTGATTTTAAAGACGACGTCGACCCAGCCGGCAGCGTCCTTCACGTCCTTGACCTCACAGACCTTCTCTGGATCGACGTCCTCGACTTCCACGTCGAGATAGCCCTTGGCGCGGTAATATTCGCGGAGCTTCTTGCAGTCGGCGCGATACTGCTCGGGGTCGAGACGGCCGCCGCCGACGAGCCAGGACCACTTATACCAGCGGTATTCGCTGGTCTTGAGATCGGCCGCAGACCAGAGGTCATAACGCTCAAAGGCCGTAGCGCCCTCGAAGCGGAAATTATCGACCTTCAGCTCAACGCCTTCGTCAATGACAACCGCGACGATCTGGCCGCCGACAACATCGCGTTGTTGGGAGGTGACGCGGGCGAACGGGCGCTTCTTCCGGAGTTCGTTCTGGAGCTTGATTTCGGAGCGGCGCAGCTGGGCCAGGTCGAGAGGTTCACCAATCTTCATGTCCTCGATCTCGGCCCCGCCGAACCAACCGGCCTTGCCGACGAGCCCGTCGCCGCCGATGTATTCAATGGCTTTCAAGATCGGACGAGCTACGACCGTGACAACGATGTCCACTGCGCCGGTGGTCGGGTCGATAGTGGGCTCGACCGAGGCCTGATTGAAGCGACCAGTGGCGTAAAGGGAGCGGACCGTGTTGGCGACGGCGTCCTTGGAGTAGGGCTGACCTTCGCGCAGGGCGACGAAGCCAAGGACGAATTGTTCAGAGACGGCCGTGCCCTCCTTCTTGACCTTGATGGAGCGCACGAGCGGATCCTTCGTCGCCGGGGCGGTCTGGGCTACGCCGACGAGCGGCGATAGGGCGAGGGCGAAGCAGGCGGCGCGAAGCCAGCTGAGGCGGAAGGTGGGGTTATTCATTATTTCGGTAATCTTTGGCGGGTGTTTCGAAGCGTGTCAGCCCCGGATTAAAGAGCAAGTTGATGTCGGAGGTGGGGCCGTTACGGTTCTTGGCCACGATGAGCTGGCGGGAATAGCAGCCATCCTGCCCTGCCTGCTCGGCCTCGGCCTCGGCGGCCTTACCCTGGCTGATGGGGGGCTTGGAGATCAGCATGACGATGTCGGCATCCTGTTCGATGGACCCAGATTCGCGCAAATCGGACATGCGGGGCTGGCGGGCTTCGTCCTCGGACTTACGGTTGAGCTGGGCCAGGGCGATGATGGGAATCTTAAACTCCTTGGCCATGGCCTTGATGCTACGGGAGACCTCGGCGATTTGCTGTTCGCGAGGCAGGCCAGAGTCCAGGCCGTTGATGAGCTGAATGTAGTCGATGACCACCATATCCAAGGGGGTGCGGGCATGGACGCGGCGGCACTTGGCCCGGATTTCCAAGATGTTCTGGCCGCCGTTATCGTCGACCACGAGGGGGAGTCCTTTGTATTCGTTGGCAGCTTGGACGAGGTCGACCTGCATGCGTTCGTCCGGATGGGCGGTCCGCAGCTTCTGCATGTTCACGCGGGCGCGCGAGCAGAGCAGACGCAGGGCCAGTTCGCGGGCCGGCATTTCGAGGGAGAATAGCAGCACGTTGGACGGCTTACGGGCCTCGTTGGGCTTGGGAAAGAGCGCGGCCTCAATGAAGTTGAGCGCGATGGACGTCTTGCCCATGCCAGGGCGGGCGGCGACGACCACCATCTGGCCGGGCTGGAAGCCAAAGGTCATCGCATCGAGATCGGGAAAGCCCGTGGGCACGCCTTGCACTGAGTTACGATCGCGGATGATGCGCTGGACGAGCTCCATCGCTTCGGCGATGGGTCCGTCAATCGTCTGCGCAGATTCGGAGATACGATCTTCGCTGATGCGGAAGAAGGATTGCTCGACCTCTTCAAGGAGGCGCTCGATGCCCTCCGCGTGCGTGTGGGCCTTCTCGACCGTCGTGACGGCCGTAGAGATGAGCTGACGGAGGAAATGCTTCTCGCGGATGATCGCGAGCCAATGGGGCGCGTGCGCGCTGGAAGCGATGAGCCCCGTCAGCTCGTTGATGTAGGTCGCGCCACCGGCGGACTCTAACTTGCCCTCGCGGCGGAGCTGCTCGGTGAGCGTAATCTCGTCGATGCCCGTGCTCGCTTGGTTCAGCTGGACGGCGACGGCGTAGATATCTTGGTGCTTCGGATCAAAGAAGTAGTCGGCCGTGACGCGTTGCTCGAGGCAGCGCTGGAGCGTATCGCCGCCGTCGATTACGATGCTGGCAATCAGGCCGCGTTCGGCGTCGAGGTTATGGGGCGGCACGCGGTCGCCATAATTGGGAGCGGCGGCCTGGCGTGAACGGGGGCGGCGGCCGGAAGGGGAATCGGTCATGGGGAAGGCGGTACTCTGCGCTCGGCCGTCTGCCCTGGATAGCCAGAATTAGACGCAGATTATACCCAAGAGGCTGTGAACAAGGATGCAAGCAATTGTCACAATCGCCGCTAAATCGACACCCTGACGCCGTCTGCGTTACGACTGTGAGGCAGGGTGAACGCTAATAAGTGAAAATATAAAACCGGGGGGCATTTGGTTAGACGGTGGGGGACGGGCGGACTCAATAGGCGGCATGATTGCATACCTTCTCATGCTCGGCGCACTCACGCCAGAATCTGAGTCGACGCAAATCACCCTCAAGGCGATGAGTTTCGACCTACCCGAGGCGGAAGTCGTGATCCTTGACCCCGCCGGACGGCCCGCACCGGTCACACTCTATTCCCACGCGCTGAGCGAACCGATTATCTGCCGGACCAAGGAAGGCAAACTGACCTTCTTCCGGAAACCGAAGACATCTGATCCGAAGGAGCCGCTGGTGCCCCTGGCCTCTGTGCCCGCTCCGCCTGAGAATGGGAAATATATCGCGATTCTTTCCGGTGCCGGCGAGACCTCCCGGCTCAGCCTCATCGCCGATGGCGGCGGGGCCGCTGCCGCAGGCACCATCCGATTCTTCAACCTGTGCCCTCAGCCGGTCGGGCTCAGCGCCCCAGGCGTCAAACGCGTGCTGCCTTCCGGTCAGGAATTCACCGTGCGCCCTCAGGTGAAGGCGCAGCAATACGGGCAGGCCCAGTTCTTCCTGCCAGGAGAGGACGGCGATTGGCGCCTAGCGGGCGGCCTGCGCTGGCTTCAGCTCGACGATATCCGCTCGCTCCTCTTTCTCGTGCCTGCGCCTGGCGAGGAAGGCATCATCAAGGTGCGCGGCGTAGAGGAACGCGTGACCGCAGATGCCAAGAAGTCACCGGCAGGTCCCGTGACGCCCGCCAGTAGTGGTGAAAAACGCCGGACGGGCCTCCGGACGCTCCAGTAGGGTGAAAGCAGCGACCTCAGCGAAACCGGGCGGGCGGGCGGGCTTCTCGATCATCCTCTCCCTTACCATGATGACGATGATCGTCATGCTGCTGCTCGTACTGATGACCTTTTTGACCATCGAATCCCGCGCATCGAAATGGTCGATTCTGTCAACCCGGTCGCGCCTCAACGCCCTGATGTCCGCGCGACTCGCATTAGCCCATCTTCAACAAGCGACCGGACCGGACACCCGCAGCACTGCGACCGGCGAGCTGGCCTGCACGCCGGCGCCGATTAGCCCCTTTGATCCGGGGATGAATTGGACCCAGCGACCGGGACAAGGGCAGCGTTATTGGACCGGCGCTTGGCGGACCGACAAGCCGGACGAGCCACCCCAGTGGCTAATCAGTGGCAAGGGCGGCAAGGCGCTTACCAACGCCTCCTCCTACCTGGCGCAGTCGGTGAGCCTTTCGGGTGCCACGGATTACAGCGCGGATAAATCCTACTGGGCGCCTTGGCAGCGCGACTACCCCATCCCCTTCGCCGCGGGAAATAAGGAAAGTTACGCAACCCTGGTCGGCAACGGTAGCGCCACGCTCGACCCCGGCCCGGACGGACTCCAAGGCACCGCCGATGATATCGACGGCCGCGTCGCGCTTCCCAAGATCCCGCTGCCAGGCCCATGGACCAACAGCACCACGGGCAACTTCGCCTACTGGATCGGCGACGAAGGCGTGAAGGCCACCATTGGTCTCACCGACCCGCGGGACGTGACCAAAGCCGCACCCGCGGCCCTCGATACGGTCAACGCTCTCCGGTCGCCCGGCCGGCGCGGCACCGAGATGTTGCTCGGGCTGAAAAGCGTCAACATCAAGGAGCCAAAGTTCCCGGCCGTCTTCTCCACGTCGACGCTGCCGATGTTGCCCGGCTACGACCTCAGCGACCCGGCCGCCGCTGGCCTGCCTCCAGCCAAGCTCGCCTTCCATCACCATACCCTCTGGTCGGCCGGTGTGCTCGCCGATAGTTACCGCGGCGGCCTCCGCCGCGACCTTTCGCTGGCGTTCGAGATGGAGGACTCCTTGTTCGATAAATCAGATTTCGGTTCCGGCAACGGGCATGAGACCGTGATTGAAGCCTACACCGCGGACCCGCTTCTCGGCCAGCGTCGCTCGTGGTTCCCGGGCTACGGCACCGCCAAGACGAACCCTGGCACCGTGACCTCTTCGGATCCGCGGCCGCGCGTCTGGGTGCCGATGTATGAAGATAATATCGACAACCCCGGCCGCAACCTCGGCACGAGCGGCACCAAATACCTCCCTTGGAGCCCGGTCTTCATCCGCGAGGATGAGATGCTTCAGCCGCTGGTGGATACGAGTAAGAACATGCCGACCGTGACGACGAACACGGCGTGGGACGGACAGCCGCGTCGTCTGGTCGGCCCACTCTGGCACTTGGTTCGGGATTACTATCGGCTCTACAAGGAAGTCGACTGGAACGCCGGCAAGCCCGCGCTCGGCGCCCGCGCCTTCTTCCCCAACACCAACCAGTTCGACAAAGGCGGCTACCGGATAGCCAAGTACGCGCGCTACGATCTGGATAACGCCC
Organism: Opitutus sp. GAS368; assembly: GCA_945906115.1. Taxonomy (GTDB): domain Bacteria; phylum Verrucomicrobiota; class Verrucomicrobiia; order Opitutales; family UBA953; genus UBA953. The sequence goes on along the minus strand of CAMDQP010000005.1, from coordinate 8,329 downwards.
TCTGGTCCGGCGGAGGCAAGGTCACCTCTCCCTACACCGACTTCTACGACTCGACCCCCGACCCGCTCGGCTGGGTGAACGGACTCAAGGGCGGCGACCTGACCGGCCACGGCGTCGGGCGTTTCATCCCCCGTCCGGTGCGCGGCGCTTACATGCCCGCGGTCCACCGCTTCTCGATGGTGTTCTCCCTGCGTACCGTGCAGTCGGGTGCCAACTACACGCTCAAGTTGGTCTGCACCCCAATCTTGGTCATCCACAACCCCTACAACGTCCAGCTGAAGCTGAAGGAGCCGACGGCGGGCGAACCAGATCCACGCATCAAAGGCGGGCTGAAGATCTCATTCTCGCAGTTTGACCAGATGCGCCTGCAGATTTTCACCCATGTCAGTAATAATCCGTCGCTGGCGTTCAACCCGACCGCGACCCCCAGGCTTTTCGATTCCTTGTTCGATTTCAAGGCGGCTTCCTCTGCCTCGACCGGCGCCAACGCCGAGAATCTCGTCGCGGTCGTGCCGGCGACCACCCTGGAACCCGGCGAGTTCGCCGTCTTCACCACGAAGGACCTCGTAGACGCGTCGACGCTAGGTAAGTCCCTCGACGCCGCAAACATCCCAATCCTGAACATGCAGCGCGGGTTCTTTTTCACCGGCGGCTTCCACACCGACATCCGCCTCTCTAGCGTAGCCGCACCTTACCTTTTCACGGCGGCCGATCAGGTGAAATGCTGGATCGACCTGACAAGCTCGATGTATTGGCACCACTGGATCTATCTTAACTCGGGCTGGAAGAAGAGCTTGAAAGACGACACCGTGAGCGCCGATGGCCAAGACCTCGGGGCAGGTGAAGTGCTCGGGACGAGCCGTAACAACTCGCTCGCCAGCTACGCGCACTACATCAACGCTGGCGGCAGTGGGTTCAACGCCACGCACCTCGGCGACGCCGGCAGCGTGACGAACCCGGTCCTCATCGGCCCGGTGTCCTCGATTCGCACCATCGCCGAGATCGCGCCGGGGCCGGTGATCGCGGCCTTCGACACGCGCGCCCGCGTCGCGGACACCGCCCGTACCACCAGTTACAATCGCGCCGCGCTCTCCTGGCTTGCAGCCGTGTCCAATCCCGTGCCGGCCGCCCACCCGGCCTGGCTCTTCAGCAACCCCCTGCCCCAGACCTCTTCCAATCCGGCGCTCAACGGACTCCCCGGCATCGGCATGGCGAGCCTGCGCACTCAGCTCTTTGGGGGCGACGAACTGGCCCTCAACGGCTCGACCACCTCCTGGAGCAACCTGTTGCAGATCGACGCCGCGAAAGCGAACGGTGCCAACGGGCTCGGCGGCCCTTCACATGGCGTGAGCGGCCTGAGCTCCACGATGGCGGTCGAAGTCCCCGTGGCCGCGCCGGTCTCGCTCGGTCAGTTCATGCACGCGAATCTCACGCCGTGGGACTGGATGCCCTATCGCACGGTGGGTAATTCCTTCCCCTCGATGGTCGTGCCCCTCGACAAGAGCTGGACGCATGGGACGCCGCACACCAACGCGAGCTACATCAGCGGACACACCTTCGGCGACATGAGTTACCTCATGAACAACGCCCTCTGGGACAGCTTTTTCTTCTCGGGCGCCGCGCCGGTGCTCAGCGACGGCTCACGTACCGGTAACTACAACGCCGTCCGCGCGAAGACCCTCTCGCAGGTCATGACCGACTTTGCGGCGGGCACGGGCAAGCTGGCCAATCCGCGCATGACTTTATTCCCGAACGACAGTGCCTCCGCCAACGCCCTCCTCGCCAACGGCTTCCTCACGGATAGTACGGGAGCAGCGCCGGATGGTTACCGTCGTTTCTCGAGTTACCTGCTTAACGTCGGCGCCTTCAACGTGAACTCCACCTCGGTCGAAGCCTGGACGGGACTCTATGGCTCGCTGAAGGGCTTGGCCCTTGGGTCGCAGGCTGCGAATTCGCCCGCGGCGACGAACAATGCCCGCGTGCCCCGCATTATCGGCGACTCAACGCAGGTGCCCGCTACCCGGAACATCGCCGACGCCGCCTATTGGAATGGCTACGCCAACCTTTCGGATACGCAGATCCGGGCGCTCGCGGTCGCGACGGTCGCCGAAGTGAAGGCCCGGGCAAAATTCCTCCAGCGCACGGAGCGCGATCAGGAGTACCCGCCCGCCGCCCGCCGCTTCCTCGGCTTCCCCGCCGCCCAGAGTCCGGGGACACCTTTCCTCGGTCTCTGTGAGTTTGTGAACCGCTTCCTCGGTCCGACCAAGAAAGCCGGAGCCCTCGTCGGGACGACCGCATCGGCGAATAACTCCTATTACCAGATCGAAAACACCGCCGTAGACACCACGCTGCCCGTCACGGCACAAAACGCCCGCTGGATGTTCCGGTCAGGCACCTTGGAATCGGCTATCGCGCGCGCCGATAAGGCCCTCGGTTCCGAAACCCTCGCGAAGATGCCCAGCGGATCTAGCGCGAAAATGATCGACCCATCCGTCTCGCACAACTGGACCAATGGCGGCGTCGCTGGCGGCCGCACCGGGATGCCTCCGGGACTCTATTTCCGCAACGTGGAGATCCTCGACACCGATAATGTCAACCGGACCCACTCTGGCTTTGGCGCCAATGGCTGCCTCTTCCAAGGCGACCTCCTACAGGCGCTTGGTCCGGCGCTGGCGACGCGCTCCGACACGTTCAAGATCCGGGCCTACGGCGAGGCCGACGAAGACATGGGGCCTGGTCAAGGGGCGGTGCTCGAACTGGTCGTGCAGCGCTCCCCGAACTACATCGACCCCGCGACCGCCCCTCACGATCGTCTGCGAGATACCGGCCGCCTGCCGGTCAACGTGCTGCTGGGGCGTCGCTACATCATCCTATCCTTCCGCTGGCTCTCGCCCTCTGAAATCTGATCATCCCATGGAAACGCTCAGCCTCCGGTCTATCCGCAAGACCTTCCCCACCCCGACGGGACCGTTGACGGTCCTCGACGACGTAAGCCTGACGATTGCGCCCGGGGAGTTTTTCTTCCTGCTCGGTCCCTCCGGCTGCGGCAAGACGACGCTACTGCGCTGCCTGGCCGGTCTGGACTTCCCAACCTCCGGCGCGATCTTCTTCGGCGATCGCGATGTGACGGACCTCGCACCCCATCTTCGCGAGACCGCCATGGTCTTCCAGAGCTACGCCCTGTGGCCGCACCTGAGTGTGTCGGAGAACATCGCCTTCGGGCTCGTGGAACGTAAGGTCCCCGCCCCCGAACGCGACCGACGCGTACTCGAAGCTTTGGCCTCCGTCCGCCTCGATGGGCTGGGCGACCGTTCCATCGACCAACTTTCGGGCGGCCAGCAGCAACGCGTCGCCCTCGCCCGCGCCTTAGTCGTCCGCCCTCGCTGCCTGCTATTAGACGAACCGCTCTCGAACCTCGACGCCCAGCTACGCGTCGAGATGCGCCAAGAGATCCGGCGCATCGTGAAAGAGAATGGCCTCACCGCCGTATACGTGACGCATGACCAGGAGGAAGCCTTGGCCATGGCGGACCGCATGGCGATCCTGAGCCGCGGCCGCGTCGCCCAAGTCGGTACCCCCGAGGAAGTCTATCGTCGACCCGTGACATCGGAAGTAGCCCGCTTCATCGGCGAGACCAACCTACTCGCCGTCGAGATCATCGGACAAGACGGGGCCTCGGTCTCTGTGCGTTCCGCCGCCGGGGTCCTCACCGGCATCCTCGGCGACCCGCACCAGAAAGCCACGGCCGGACAGCTCGCAGAACTTTCGGTCCGCCCCGAAGCCTGGCGGCCGGCGAACATCGGAGAGGCCAATGCGGTGACCGGTGTCGTCGTCGAAAAGATCTACCTCGGACAGCGGGCGCAGCTCACCTTGCGGACCGAACTGGGCCTACTGCGCATCGTCATCATCAATCCGCCGGGCGACCTGACGACCGGCCATGAACTCACCGTCGCCGTCGCCACCTCGGACGTTGTGGTACTTCCGCGGAAATGAAGTCGACCCGTGCATGGTGGATTACTTTGGGCGTACTGGCGCTGCTGATCGCCTTGCCCATGCTGCTGCGCAAGGACACGACCCAGCGCCCGGCGCCCGGCACGCGGCGCCTCATCGTCTTCACGCCACACAGCGAAACGATCCGACGGGAATTCTCGGAAGCCTTCTCCCGCCACTGGCGCGCGGCGCACGGCGAGGATGTGTACATCGATTGGCGCAGTCCCGGCGGGACCTCCGAAATCCGCCTGATGCTGGACGCCGGCTTCAAGGCGGCGGACGAAGAAAAGCGGGCGGGCATCGGCGTCGATGTCTTCTTCGGAGGCGGCGAACCAGACTTCGCCAGCCAAGCCAAGAAGGGGCGCCTCTTGCCGCTCCGCGCGTTCACGCGACACCCGGAGTGGTTCGCGACGGGCGGACCGATTCCGGAATTCTTCACCGGCGAGCGCCTGTGGGCCAAGGATAAGACTTGGAGCTCCTCCTGCCTTTCACGCTTCGGCATCTGCTGGGCGCCGACGCGCTGGCGCGCCAACGGCCTGCCGGACCCCGTCCGCTGGGCGGACCTCGCCGACCCACGTCTCCGTGGACAGTTGGCCCTCGCCGATCCCACCAAGAGCGGCTCCGTGGCGCGAGCGTTCGAGCTCATCATCCAGGCCGAGATCCAGCACAGCCTGCAGGCACCCGAGCGGGCAGCGCTCCCGGAAAAAGACCGCCTCGCGCTGGGCTGGACGGACGGCTTCCGCCTAGTGCAACGGATGTCGGCCAACGCTCGCTACTTCTCTGACAGCTCCACCAAAATACCGCTCGATGTCGCCGACGGCAACGCGGTCGCTGGCATGTGCGTGGATTATTACGGGGCCGCCTTCGCCCATCAGGTCAACCGGCCTAATGACGTGCGTCTCATCTGGACCGCCCCCGCCGGCGGCACGACCGTGAGCGGCGACCCCATCGGCGTCCTACGCGGCGCGCCTGAACAGGAACTGGCCCAGTCCTTCGTCGAATTCGTGCTCAGCCCCGCAGGCCAGGCGCTCTGGAGTTCGCCTGTCGGTGCCACGCACGGACCGCGCGATCGCGAGCTCTTCCGCCCGCCCGTCCGCCGCGACACCTACGCGTCCCTGCCGCCGGAACGCGCCGCCCTATCGCCCTACGTCGGCACCGACCATCTCCAATACCGCCCCGAGCTCACCGCCGCTTCGTTTGGGACCATCCGCCGTGCGGTGCGCGTGATGTGTATCGACACACATGAGGAACTCAAAGAAGCCTGGGCCGAGATCATCAAGGCCGGCATGCCAGCGGACGCTTTGGCCGTCATGGGCGACGTCAGCGCCCTGCCTTATCGCGCCGGCGGCGAAGGCGATCCCGGACTCGAAAGCCGAGACGCCCTTGTCTCGGCCCGACGCATGACGGAACTCGGCGCCATCTTCCGCGAGAACTACCGCCGCGCGGCGGAACTCGCCCGCCAACACCAAGAGAAGCGCTGATATGGACCGCCGTACCGCTTGGATCCTCTGCGCCGCCGTCGGGCTCCTGCTCGCCGTCGGCTTCCTCTACCCCGCCTTCTGCGTCTTGCGTGAAGCGTTCGTCGACCCGCTCGACGGCGGCTTCACGTTCGGCTACGTCCTCGCCGTATTACGCGACCCGCTATACCGCGACGGGCTCACCAACGCCTTGCTCCTCGGATTAGCCAGCACGGTCGTCGCGGGCCTACTCGCCCTACCCCTCGCGCTGCTCAATCACCGCTATAGCTTCCCTGGCCGGGGCTTCCTCGCGCTGGCGCTGCTCGTACCGATGATCCTGCCGCCTTTCGTGGGCGCCATCGGCATCAAGTGCATCCTCGGAACGGAGGGTTCGTTTAACGCTGTGCTGGCCGGACTGGGCTGGATGGATCCACTGCACCCACGTGACTGGATGGCCGAGAACCGGCTGCTCGGGATCGTCGTGATGAACGCGCTCCACCTGTATCCGATTCTCTACCTCAACCTCGCCGCCGCGTTGGCGCAGATGGATCCAGCCATGGAGCAGGCCGCGGCCAACCTCGGCTGTTCGCCTTGGCGGCGGCTCACGCGGGTGACTCTGCCCATCATCACCCCGGGACTGTTCGCTGGCGGAGCGCTCGTCTTCATCTGGGCCTTCACGGAGCTCGGCGTGCCACTCGTCTTCGACTTCCCCCGCGTGGCGCCGGTGCAGATCCTGGACGGCATCAAGAACCTCGACCGTAATCCGCTGCCCTACGCGCTTACCACCATCGTGCTGGTCGTGGCCAGCGGCGTCTTTCTCGCCTCGAAGCTCTTGTTCGGCAGCGGCCGGCACGGCGCCGCGCCCCGCCCGAGTCTGCGCTCGACCCCGCAGCCGCTGCTCGGCTGGCGCGGGTGGGCATGCAGCGGGCTCTTCGCCGGCATCGCGGCATTGGCCTGCCTTCCGCACCTCGGCGTGATCCTCATGTCGGTCTCCGGCCATTGGCATAACTCCGTGCTACCGGCCGAACTGACGCTGGCACACTGGCAGGAAGCGCTCGGCAGCGCCTTGGTCGTGCCTTCAATCCAGAACAGCCTATCCTACGCCGGCCTCGCCACCGCCATCGCGGTGGTCATGGGTGTCGCCGCCGCGTGGGTCATCGCCCGATCCGACCTGCGCATCCGCCATCTGCTCGACACCCTCACGATGTTGCCGCTCGCCGTGCCGGGTCTCGTGTTGGCTTTCGGCTATCTGTCGCTGTCCCAGGAAGGCAAACCCTTCGCCATGCTCGTTGGCGCCGGCGGCAGCCCGCTTCTACTCCTCGCGCTCGCTTACGCCGTCCGACGTCTACCTTACGTGACGCGAGCGGCGATTGCTGGTCTCCAACAGTGCGACCCCGTGCTCGAGCAGGCCGCGCGTTCCATGGGAGCCTCGGGCTGGTCCACCCTGCGCCGGATCTCCCTGCCCTTACTCGGGGCGCACCTCGCCGCCGGCGGCGTGCTGGCGTTCGCCTTCTCGATGCTCGAGGTGAGCGACAGCCTGATTCTCGCCCAGCGCGCGGAGCATTTCCCGATCACCAAGGCGACCTTCTCCCTCATGAGCGCGCTCGGTGACGGACCGCAACTGGCCGCGGCTCTCGGCGTCTGGTCCATGGCGTTCCTCTCGGCTGCGCTCATCGGCGCCTCGTTGCTCAGCGGCAAGCGCGGCGGACTAGGAGGGGAATAACCTGTCTTTCGACTTAGGCCTTGCGCCTACGCCGACGGACCGCCGCAGCCGCGAGGAGGAGCGCTCCGAGACCCAAGCCATAGGTCGAAGGCTCGGGCACGGCTGCCGTGAGCGTCATCGTCGTCGTGTTTTGATCAAAGGACATCGACCAAAGGCCGGCGTTGGACGACGTGCCGTCGGAATAACGGAACTGCGAGACGTCATACGTGAACAGGTCAGCGATATTGGTCCCGAACGTCGGCGGCGTCACCGAGGAAGCGGTCGCGAAGGCGAACGTATAGAGCGACCCCTTATTCATGGCCAGGGGATTACCGGCGGCGAGATCGCCAGGGCTATTGAAAGAAATAATCCGCACCACGACCTTGTTCGAAGTCGATGCGGTGCTCAGGTCGAGGCCCGTCGTGAAATTGAAGGTATCGTAGCCGAAACCGGCCAAGCCAGCGGCGTTGTTCAACTTCCATTCGATGACGGAGCCGCCCGCCAACGTCGCCGTGTCATTGGTGGTCAAGGTCGCGGCGTTCAGCTGCGTGGTCGAGGTCGCGGCGGCAATCACGCCACCGGAGTTGACGGTGATCAGATTAAGCTGACCATTGCCAGAAACGCGTCCGCCGGAGTTGACGGTGACGGCGTTGCCGATGGAAGCTCTGACGAATAACTGTCCGCTGTTATTGACGACGACCGCGCCCGTACCCAACGCCGTGCTGCCCGTCACCTGCAGCGTGCCGGCGTTGACCGTGACTCCACCGGAAAAATTGCCGGACCCTGAAAGAGTCTGCGTATTACCGCCCGTCTTCACCACCGAGATGGTGCCGGTGCCGTTCGAGATGTCACCGGAGAAAGCCGCCCCGGGGCTAACCGTGCCGCCCAGCGTCAGGACCGAGGCGGAACCCGCCGCGTTGTTGACGATCCTGAGGTACTTGATAGCCGTGACATTCGCCCCGTCGGCGACGTAGGCGAGCTGCTGATTCTTGCCGTTAAGGTCCATCACCGGACTGCCGAGGCCCGTCTTCGTGCCGACGATTAGGCCCGTGCCAGTGGGGAGGGCATTATCAACGCCCAGCACGACGCTACTGGCGCCAGTGATGCCGGGCGTATTGGCATTGATGGTCGTGTTTCCGGTGTAGGTGCTAGCGCCGGTCAGGGTCAACGTACCCGTGCC
>CAMDQP010000004.1 GCA_945906115.1 Opitutus sp. GAS368 | reverse complement strand
GGTTCGAGTTTGGTCGCATCCGCGTGTCGCTCCGAGACCAACTGGTGGAAGAAGTCGTTGACGTCCTTCTCCGTGATCTCGGTACGACGGGCGAAGACCACGAGATGCGAGGCGTCGGTGACCTGCGTCTGGTTCCAGGAAACTGGACGGAGCTGGGCACGCACGGCCGGGTCCGAGACGATGAAGAACTTCCAAGGCTGAAGTCCGTAGGACGAAGGCGTCAGGCGGAGGGACTCCTCGAGGGCGGCCCAAGTGGCGTCCGGAAGTTTACGGGTATCAAAGGCCTTGGTGGCGTAGCGCCATTCCAGGGAAGCGAGAAGTTGGGCGGGCGTCAGAGCGGCGTTCATGTCCTGCCCAGACAACACCGCCCCACCCTTTTGTCAAATCAGGCAGGAGTAAGCACGCCGCCGGAGAGCACAAAGCGACGGGTGGCCCGTTCGGCGAACTCACGGCTGTGCGTGACGAGGATCAGGGCCGCTCCGCGCTCGGCGACGACGCCCAGCAGCAGGTCCATAATCTCGGCACCCGTACGCTCGTCGAGATTGCCAGTCGGTTCGTCGGCCAGGATCACCGACGGGCGGTTAACCAGGGCACGGGCGATAGCGACACGCTGGCATTCGCCGCCGGAAAGTTTGGAGGGTAAATGCTCCAGACGGGCGCCCAGCCCGACCTGCGTCAGCAAAGAGCGGGCCTCCGCGGTCGCGGCCTCTGAAGGCACGCCGGCGATGCGCGCAGCGAGCGCGACGTTCTCAAGCGCGGTGAGTTCGGGCATCAGCTGATAGTTTTGGAAGACGAAGCCCACGCCACGGCCGAGTGATGAGTGCGGGGCGACGAGACTGGTATCCGGCGCAAGGATAAGGACTTCACCGGAGTCGGGCTGATCGAGTCCGCCGAGCAGCTGGAGTAACGTGGTCTTACCCGAGCCGGAGGAACCGCGGATCGAGACGGAATCGCCCGCAAAAATCTCAAGCGAGACATCGGTCAGTACCGGCAGCGGGCCAGCGGGCGCGGCGAAGGCCTTGGTGAGGCCGCGGGCTTGGAGGACGACGTCAGGCATCGCGCATGGCCTCCGAGGGTTTGCGACCGGCGGCCCAGAGCGCCGGCACGAGGCCGGCGATCGCCGTGGTCAGCAAGGTGAACGCCGAAGCGATGACGAAATCCGTGGCGTCGTAATGGAGTGGTACCTTCGAGAACAGATAAATATTAGCCACCATGTCGCCGCCGCCGAAGAGGCGATTGATCATGCCGAGGATGCCGTCGCGGCAGGCAAGAATCGTCCAGGTGAGCACGAAGCCAAGGAGCGTGCCGAGGGCACCGATGAGTAGGCCCTGTAGGCCGAAGAGCGCAACGATCTGCCAGCGCGCGGCGCCGAGCGAGGCGAGTACGCCCACTTCGCGCGAACGGCGGATGACGGCCGAGAAGAGCGTGCTACCGATTGAGAACGAGGCGACGAGCGTGATGATGAACATCAGGAAGAAGAGCATCGTCTTCTCGAAGCGGATGGCCGCGAGGAAGTCCTTCTTGATATCCTGCCAAGGGCGGAAACGGAGTTCCGGGTGGCCGACCGCGAGACGACCGGCGGTCGCCTCGGCGAGGGCCGGCTGCTTCAGGCGGAGCGTGAGCCCGTGGGCGCGCGGCCCGAGATTCCAGATTTCGCGGAAGCGGCGCAGCGGAATGAGTGCGGCAGCGTTGTCGACCTCGGTGAAGCCGGTGACGATCACCGCACAGACCTCGAATTCGGCGGGCAGCGGGGCCTTGCCCTTCTCGGCACGCTCGGCCATCGCGGGCGACCAGATCTCGATGCGATCGCCGATGCGCACGCGCAGGGCCCGCGCGAGACCGGCGCCCAGGATGATGCGTCCGTCGTCGAGCTCATCGAAACTACCGCCATAGACATACTTGCGGGCCGGCTGGGCGGGGTCGGTCGGATCGATACCGCGCACCTGCGCGATGCCGGAGAAATCGCCATTGCGCGCAAGGGCTGGGCCTTCGGCATAGGGGGAAGCGGAGGCGACTTCCGGGCTAGCGGCGAGTTGCTTTGCGAGCGCTTCAGGCCGCTCGATGGGCGCGGCGCCCGTGACTTGGCAGTCGCCGAAGGATTCGCGGATGCGCAGGCGATGTTCTTCGCCGAAGCCGTTCATCACCGTCTGCACGATGAGCAACGAAGCCACGCCGAGGCCGACGCCGAGGATCGACACCGTCGCGAAAGCCGGGAAGCGCTTACCGGGCGGGAAGAGCTGACGGAGGGCGAGATGGAGGAACCAGGGCAAGGGAAAGGACTCAGGCCTGCGCTTCGGGCGCGAGCGTCGGGAACAGAATGACGTCGCGGATATTGGCCGCGCCGGTCAGCAGGATCACCAGGCGATCGATGCCGATGCCGAGGCCGCCCGCCGGGGGCATGCCGTGCTCAAGCGCGAGGAGGAAGTCTTCGTCAATCTTCTGGGTCTCGGCGCCAGCCTGGAGCTGCAGCATCTGACGCTGCACGCCGGGGTCGTTCTGCTCGGAGTAGGCCGGAGCGATTTCCTGGCCGTTGATGCAGAGTTCGAAGACGTCGATGGTCGAGTCGTCGCCGAGGGTGACCTTAGCGAGCGGGCAGAGTTCCTTCGGGATGTGCGTGACAAAGGTCGGCTGGATGAGGCCCGGCTCGATGAGTTTGCCGAACACTTCGTTGGTGACCTCGAAATCTTCCCAGTCGGTGCGCGGCTCGTGCAGGCCGAGGGCCTTGCACGCGGCAATCTTCTCTTCCTTCGTGCGGGAGAACCACTGCGGGTCGCCCGTGCGCTCGACGATCAGGTCCTTATACTTCACTTCGCGCCACTCACCACCGAGTTCGATGGCCACGCCGTCCGGACGGACGACGCTGGTCGTGCCAAGGACTTCGGCGCAGACTTTTTGGATCATCGAGCGGACGAGCTCCATCATGCCGCGGTAATCCGTATAGGCCTGGTAGGCCTCGAGCATCGTGAATTCAGGGCTATGCTTCACCGAGACGCCTTCATTGCGGAAGACACGGCCGATTTCGAAGACGCGGTCCATGCCGCCGACGAGGCAGCGCTTCAGGTGGAGTTCGAGGGCGATGCGGAGGTAGAAATCGCAATCGAGCGCGTTGGAGTGCGTCTCGAACGGACGGGCCGCGGCGCCACCGGCGATGGCGTGCAGGGCCGGGGTCTCGACTTCGGTGAACTGGCGGCTCCAGAGGAAGCGGCGGATCGATTCGACCACACGGCTGCGGATGAAGAGGCGGCGGCGGGACTCCTCGTTGACGACGAGGTCGAGGTAGCGCTGGCGGTAGATCTTCTCGGCGTCGGTCAGGCCAGCCCACTTCTCGGGCAGCGGGCGGAGGGACTTCGCGACCATCTTGTATTCGGCCACGCGCACCGTGACCTCGCCGGTCTTCGTGCGGAAGAGCTTACCGCGGACGCCGACGAAGTCGCCGGAATCGATCATCTTCTTGAAATGGGTGTCGTAAGCGTCGCCCAGGGCGTCGCGGGTAAAGTAGGTCTGGATGAGGCCGCCACGGTCGAGGATCTTGACGAAGCTGGCCTTACCCATCACGCGCAGGGCGACGATGCGGCCGGCGACGGAGACCTCCGGACCTTCCTCGACGCCTTCGGGTAGGAGGGCTGGGCACTCGTTCGAGACATGAGTCTGGTTCCACTCCGCACGGAAGGGGTCTTCGCCCCCGGCGCGAAGCAGGGCGAGCTTCTCCTTACGGACCGCATGCAGGTCGTGGGAGATGGCGTTGAGGTCGGGCTTTTCGCTCATGTTGGCTACCCCAAAGGGGTGCCTCCGAGCAGGCGGGGTGGCAAGGGCGAAAGGTTCGGCTTTCCGTGTTGCGGCGGGGGCTTTCCGGAGAATAACCGAGACCCATGAAGGCCTATCTCGACCTGCTTCGCCACGTCCGGCAGCACGGAGAAATCCGGGGCGACCGCACCGGCACAGGCACGATCGGTATCTTCGGGGCGCAACTCCGCTTCGATCTCGCCGAAGGCTTCCCGCTGCTCACGACCAAGAAGGTCCACCTCAAGTCGATCACGCACGAACTGCTCTGGTTTCTCTCCGGCAGCACGCAGAACGCCTGGCTCACCGAGCGCGGCGTCAGCATCTGGAATGAATGGGCCAGTGCCGAGCAGTGTGCGAAGTTCGGCCGCCCGGAAGGTGACCTCGGTCCCGTCTACGGCCACCAGTGGCGCAGCTTTGGTGCGACGAAAAAGCCTGATGGCACTTACGAGAACAACGGCGTCGACCAGATCCGCCGCGTCGTCGACGAGATCAAGCGCAATCCCTCGAGCCGCCGCCTCATCGTCACTGGCTGGAATCCGCAGGAAGCCGACCAGGTCGCCCTGCCCCCGTGCCACACGCTCTTCCAGTTCTACGTCTCGACCGATGGACGCCTCAGCTGCCAGCTATATCAGCGTAGTGCGGACCTCTTCCTCGGCGTGCCGTTCAACATCGCCAGTTACGCCATGCTCACGCACATGATCGCGCAGGTCACGGGCCTGAAACCTGGGCATTTCGTGCACACCTTCGGCGACGCACACGTCTATTCCAACCATGTGGAGCAGGTTGAACTGCAACTCTCACGCGAGACGCGCGCCCTGCCCCGCCTCGTGCTGAACCCCGACGTGAAGGACCTCTTCGCGTTCAAGTTCGAAGACATCGTGATCGAAAGCTACGACCCGCATCCGGCGATTAAGGCGCCCGTCGCCATCTGACGTCGTGGACCTCGGTCGACCCCTCATCGCCATCGCGGCCGTCGCGCGCAATCGCGGCATCGGCCTGAACAACAAGCTCCCGTGGCGTATCCCGGAGGACTTCGCGTTCTTCAAGGCGACCACCATGGGCCAGGTACTCCTCATGGGTCGTAAGACGTATGAGTCCATCGGCCGTCCGCTCCCGGGCCGCACGACCGTCGTGCTGAGCCGCTCCGGCTTCACCGCACCTGGCGTGATCGTCGCCAAGGATTGGCAGGAGGCCGCGCTCGTCGAACCGACCAAGACCCTTTTCCTCGCCGGCGGGGCTGCGCTTTATGCCGAAGCCCTGCCTTGGTGCGCCGAGCTGATCCTCACCCATGTGGACATGGAGCCTGAGGCGGACGCCTTTTTCCCAGATTGGACCAACTGCTTCGACGCCGGAGAGGTTATCGCCCAGCACCCCACGTGTGTGATGCGTCGGCACCGGCCACTTTGAGCGATTAAGCGTTTTCGGTCATAATTAAGGGGTCTTAGGCGGGAGGGGGCTAATGACCCCCCTAAAGTGGCAAAAAAGGCCATTTAGTGGCGTTTTCTCCTTTCCAATACCTCCCCCCGCCCTACCGTCCGACCCATGCCGGACGGCCTGTTTATTTTCTTTGCAGCACTGACCCTCGGGGCTGCCCTTCTCTTGGTCCTCAGCCGCAACGCGGTGACCTCTGCCATGGGGATGATCCTCGCCTTGGTCGGGGTGGCCGCCGAGTTCTTCCTCCTAGACGCCTACTTCCTCGGCGTGCTGCAGGTCCTCGTCTACGCCGGCGCCGTGATGGTGCTCTTCCTCTTCATCATCATGCTCCTCGACACCGAGGACCCGCAGGGCGCGTATCCGTGGAAGACCGCCGCGCTCGGTCTCGCGACTTTCTTCCTCCTCGCCGCCGGCGTGCTCTGGCTCTTCCACTGGTCCGGCGCCGTCTCCGCCGTGAAAGCGGGTGCCACGCCGCCCGAGCTCTCCGTCAACCCCGCCGAGTTCACCACCGCCGCCAAGTCATTCGGCCGCCTGCTCTACACGAAGTATCTCCTGCCCTTGGAAATCGCCGGCTTCCTGCTCCTCGTCGCCCTCGTCGGCGTCGTGTCGCTGAGCAAGGACAACCCCGAAACCAAAGCCTAATCTTTCCGCCATGGAAAACACCTCGCTCGCTCACCACCTCATCCTGGCGGGCCTCCTTTTCGTCCTAGGCCTGACTGGCGTGCTCATGCGCCGCAACCTGCTCGTCGTCTACATGTGCCTCGAGCTCATGCTCGCCGCCGCCACGCTCGCGCTCGTCGCCTTCTCGCGCTTCAACCGCACCATGGACGGCGCCGTTCTCGTCTTCTTCGTCATCACCGTCGCGGCCGCCGAAGTCGCCGTCGGCCTCGCGCTCATCGTGGCCCTGTTCCGCAAGCGCGGCACCGTGCAGTCCGACGCGCTCACCACCCTCCGCGACTAAGCCTTTCCGATGCCTTCCGACCTTTCGTCTCTGGTCCACTGGATCCTGTTCCTGCCGCTCGGCGCCGCCGCGATTTCCGCGCTATTCCTGCGCCGTGAAGGCGGCCTCGCCGCGTGGCTTTCCACTGGCACCGCCTTCGCCATTGCCGGCTTATCGCTCTTACTCCTGGGCAAGGGCGTTGACGTCACCTGGCACATCGAGCTCGCGAAGTTCGGCGGCGTCAGCCTCGGCTTCGGCTACCTCATCGACGCCAACGCGCGCCTGATGCTCTTCGTGGTGTCGTTCGTCGCCGCGTGGATTCACCTCTTCTCTGTCGGTTACATGAAGGAGGACTCGGCCCGCGGCCGTTTCTTCGCCGGTCTCTCGATCTTCATGTTCTCCATCCTGGGCATCGTCGTCGCCGACAACCTGCTCATGACGTTCATCTTCTGGGAGCTCGTGGGCTTCAGCTCATACATGCTGATTGCGCACTACTTCGACAAAGACTACGCCGCCGCCGCCTCGAAGAAGGCGTTCATCGTCAACCGCGTGGGCGACCTCGGCTTCATCCTCGGCATCGCGATGTGTCTCTCGCTCTACGGCACACTCGACTTCGTCGCGCTCAAGGACCACGCCGCCGCCGCCAAGACCCTCCCTATCGCCATCGGCGCACTCCTGATGTGTGGGTTCCTCGGTAAGTCCGCCCAGTTCCCCCTGCACGTCTGGCTCACGGACGCCATGGCCGGCCCGACGCCGGTCTCCGCGCTCATCCACGCCGCCACGATGGTCGCCGCCGGCGTCTACTTCATGGCCCGCGTGAGTTTCCTGCTCGCTCCTGAAGTCCTGCAGTTCATCGCGATCTCCGGCGCCGGCATGGCCGCGCTCGCTGGCCTTTGTGCGCTCGCGCAGACGGATATCAAGAAGTCCCTCGCCTACTCGACGCTCGCGCACCTCGGCATCATGGGTTGCGCGATTGGCCTCGGCCGCCCCGACCTCGCACTCATGCACATGGCGATGCACGCGTTCTTTAAGGCCACCCTATTCCTCGGCGCCGGGTCTGTCATCCACGGCTGCCACCACGAACAGGACATGCTCAAGATGGGCGGCCTGCTGAAGAAGATGCCGCTCACCGCCGTGACTTTCATCGCCGCGACCCTCTCGAACTGCGCCGTGCCCTTCCTCGCCGGCTGGTATTCCAAGGATGCCATCATCGAGGCGGCTTACCATGGCGGTCACTTCGCGATCTTCGCTTTCCTGGCCCTCGCCGCGCTCGCGACCTGCCTCTACAGCGGCCGCATGATCCGCCTGGTCTTCCTCGGCGAAGCCAACTCCGAAGAAGCGTCTCACGCCCATGAGTCGCCTTGGACGATGACCCTGCCGCTCGTCGTACTTGGCCTCGTCTACTCCGTCGCCGGCGGTTTCCTCGCCTCGACGCTGCTCCCCGCCGGCTCGCTGCAGCCGATCAAGCCCGCGCTCGACGCCATCGTCTTCCACCTCGCCGCCCCTTCGACCATCGTCGGCCTGATCTCGCTCGTCGTCGGCTTCTTCGGTGCACTCAAGTTCTACGGTAGCGTCCGCGGCGCCGACGCCCTGCAGGTCGTCTCGCCGCGCACGTATCATCTCCTCGAGCACCGCTGGATGGACGGCGTCTACCGCTGGGTCGTCGACTCCGTGCAGCGTCGCCTGGCCGAGTTCGTCGCCTTCCTCGACCTGCTAATCATCAACGGCGTCGCCGTGCGCTGGATCGGTGGCGGCGTCCCCGCCGTCTTGGGCTACCTCACCGGCCGTTCCTTCCACCGCGGCCAGATGCGCGCCTACGCGCTCTGGATCGTAGTGGGTACTCTCTTCCTGGCCTGGTTCCTCATCGCCCGCTAATTCATGGACACTTTTCCTGCCACGCTCCTCGCGCTCGCCATCACGGCCCCGATCTTCGTCGGCCTAATCCTACTCGCCGGCCGCGACCTCCCGCGCAGCTTCTCTTCGGGCTTCGCCTTCGGCGGCTTCGCCATCCCGGCCGTGCTCGGCCCATGGCTCCTCGTCCTCTGGTCCGATCCGAACACCGCACCGCAGCAGTTCCAGTCCGAAGGATTCTGGGGCTTCGGTTTCGCGCTCAACGGCCTCAGTGCGCCGCTCCTCGCGATGACCTCCCTCGTCGGTCTAGCTGCGGGCATCAAAGCGCTCACGCAGGAAGTGGAAGGACGGAACACCTACCTCGGCCTCATTCTTTTCATGCTCGGCGGCACGCTCGGCGTGTTCGGCACCAACCACCTCGTCGGCGTTTATTTCTTCCACGAGTTCGCGCTCATCCCGACGTTCATCCTCACGCTTTTCTGGGGTGGCGAAGGCCGTCGTCCGGCCGCCATGCAGATGGCCATCACCTTAACCGCTGGGGCGATGGCATCCCTCGCCGGTATCCTTATCGCCATTGACGCTTCGGGCGTCGAGTACGGTGCCGCCACGTTCGAAAGCGTTGCCCTCGGCCTGCAGAACGCGAAGCACATTCCCGCCGCCACCGGCGCGCTGGTGCTCTTCGGCCTCGGCACGCTCGCCTCGCTCTTCCCCTTCCATTCCTGGGCCCCGCCCGGCTACTCTTCCGCCCCGACCCCGGTCTCGATGATCCACGCCGGTGCCCTCAAGAAGTTCGGCCTCTACGGCATTATCCTCCTCGGCCTCAGCAGCCTCGACATTACCGGCGGGACGCTCGGCACGTGGTTCCTCTGGTTCGCCCTCGCCAACGTCGTGCTCGTCGGCCTGATCTGCCTCACCCAGCGCGACCTCAAGCAGCTGCTCTCCTGGAGCTCCGTCGCCCACATGGGTCCGATCTTCCTCGGCATTTGGGTCTGCGGCGTCTCCGGCAAGGCCGACGGCCTCGATGCCGCGGCTTTCCTGATGGTTGCGCACGGCCTCTCCTGCGCCGCGCTCTTCCTGCTCGCCAACGCCGTCCGCGCCCGCGCCGGCACCTACCGCCTCGACGAACTCGGTGGCCTCGCTGCGCGCACGCCCATCCTCGCCGCGCTCTTTATTGCCGCGACGATGGCTTCCATCGGCCTCCCGGGCTTCGGTAACTTCTGGGGCGAAGTCGGCGTCTTCCTCGCCCTCCGCGACCAGTCGCTCTGGCTGCAGGCCCTCGTGGCCTCGACCGTCGTCATCTCCGCCGTGTACTCCCTTCGTGCCGTGGCCTCCACGTTCTTCGGTCCAGCCTCCGAGGCGCTCGAGAAGCGTTTCGCCGCCGCGCCGTTCGGCGACCTCGGAGGGGCCGAACGCTTCGCCGCCTGCGTGCTCCTCGGCGCTTCGATGACGATTGGGTTCGTGCCTTCGCTCATCACTAAGTCCGTCAATCCCGTCGCCGCCGACATCACCACCACTTCGCAGCATAATGCCAAGGCGCCCACCCAGGCCGCGCCCGCCGCCCCTGCCCAGCGCTAAGCTTTCCGTCCGATGATTCCTTTCCTCGCCGATATCGATCCGGTCTTCAAGGTCCTGGCCCCGCGCCCGGCCGACTGGCTGTCCATCCTGCCCGAAATCGCCGTCGCTGGGCTCTCGCTCGTCTGCCTGCTGCAGGCGATGTTCCTCCCCAAGGCGCTCCGCTCGCTCATCCCGATCACCGCTCGGGTCGGCCTAGTTCTCGTCGCCATCATGGCGCTGACCAACGGGCCCTGGGTTCAACCGACCGACGTCGCGTCGTTCGCCGGGCTGCTCCGTCAGAACCTGCCCACCGATGGCGTCCGCATGGTCTTTCTGCTGTCGGCCTTGCTGACCAGCTTCCTGGCCGAAGGCTTCCTGCGCGAGCGCGACGCCGCCGTCGCCGACTACCATCATGTGCTGCTGGTCGTGACCGCGGCGTTCATGCTCCTCGTGCAGTCGAACCACTTCGTCACGTTCTTCCTTTCGCTCGAGACGGCCGCCGTCGGTCTCTACGTGCTCGTCGGCTACCTCCGTCGTAGCGAAGCCTCGCTCGAAGCCGGCGTGAAATACCTCGTCGCGGGCGGACTCAGCTCGGCCTTGCTCCTGATGGGCATCGTGCTCGTCTACGGTGCGCTCGGCGCAGTCCCCGGAGTAACCGATTCGCTCAACTTCACCCAAATTGGCAAGACCCTCGCCGCCCAGTCCGTTACGCACACGATTTCGCCCCTGACGCTGACTGGTATCGCCCTCATCCTCGGCGGCGTCGCCTTCAAGCTCGGCGCCTTCCCGTTCCACACCTGGATTCCGGACGTCTATCAGGGCGCCCCGACGCCGACGACCGCCTTCCTTGGCACCGCCTCCAAGGCCGCCGGCGCGTTCACCCTCGTGCTGCTCGCCACCGGCCCGTTCGCCCCGATCGCCGTGAAACTCGCGCCGCTCCTCGCCGTCACCGCTGTCCTGACCCTGCTCGCCGGTAATCTCGGCGCCCTCGCCACGACCGACCTGAAACGCACGCTCTCGCTCTCCGGCGTCTCGCACGCCGGCTTCATCCTCGCCGCCGTCACGGCTGCGCTCGTCCTCCCCGGCGTCACCGCCTTCGGCTACGACGTCGAACAAGTCATCGTCATCTACTTCCTTGCTTACGTGATCGGCACGTTCCTCGCCGCCCAGGCGCTCGTCTCCCTGCCAGCCGTCGAAGACCATCGCCGCCCACAGCTCGCGCTCCGCGGACTACTCCGTCGCTCGCCGCTCCTCGCCAGCTCGCTCGGCTTCGGCATCGGCTCCCTCGCGGGCGTGCCGCCTTCCGTCGGCTTCATCGCCAAGCTGCTCGTACTGACGTTGCTCGTCTCCGCCAAGCTCTGGTGGATCCTCGGCGCCGCCCTCATCGGCGTCGCGATCAGCATCCACTACTATTTCTCCATCCTTCGCGAAGCGGTGGTGCGGCCGACCGACGCCGACGAAGAGCTGGCTCCGCTCGAGATTCCGTTCGGCACCCGCTTCCTAATCGGCGCGCTTACCGCAGCCTCGATCATCGGCGGACTCTTCGTCCTGTTCGGACGTTAACGCCCCTTGCCCCGCCCGCGAGGGTGGTGGCGACGGTGCGCATCCGACAGGGCCGTCCGATCGACGGAAGTGTAGATCTGCGTCGTGGCGATGTCGGCATGGCCAAGCATCTCCTGGATCGAACGCAGGTCCGCGCCGCCTTCCAGCAGGTGCGTCGCGAAGGCGTGACGCAGCAGGTGCGGCTTCACCGGCACGGAAACGCCGGCGCGCAGGGCCGCCTGTTTCACACCGAGCCAGAAGGTCTTACGGGAGATGGCGACGCCGCGTGCGCTGAGAAAGAGCGCGCTGCCGGTCTTTGAGCGAACGAGTTTCGGCCGACCGGCCTTGAGGTAGGCCTGCAAGGCGACGAGCGCGGTCTCGCCGACGGGTACGACGCGATCCTTGGAGCCCTTGCCCGTGACACGCACCAGCGCCGAGTCGGCATCGACGGCCTGGATTTCCAGACTGCAGAGTTCGGAGATACGTAGGCCGGAACCGTACATCATCTCCAGCATCGCGCGGTCGCGCAGGCCCTGCGGCGTACCGGTATCGGGCGCCGAGACGACCTTGGCGGCTTCTTCGGCGCTAATCATACCGGGCAACTTGCGGTGGAGCTTCGGTCCGCGGGCGAGCTCCGTGAAGTCGTCGCGCCGCAGGCCGCTCCGCACCAGATGGGCCGAGAAGGAACGGACTGCCGAGAGCCGACGGGCCATGGAAGCCGCGGCGTGGCCCTTACGATCAAGCGCACGCGTCCAGGAATCCACGTCGGCGAGCGAGACTTCCGTCCAGTTCGTCCGGCCGGCCCGACCGCAGTGGGCGGCGAAGCGGACCAGGTCCGACTCGTAGGCCTCCGTCGTCAGCTTCGCGGCGCCACGCTCGAGCGAGAGGTGGGCCAGGAAGGCGTCCACCAGCTCCTGGAGGTCGGGAGGCACCTTCTCACGGCGGACTCGGGGCGGCTTCGGCATGCGTCATCAGTATTGCCCCGCCCCCCGGGGAGTCCATAAGGATTGAGTATGTCCAGCCAGCGTGAACGCGCCATGAAGCCGACCGACCTCCGGGGAATCCTCCGGTATGTCCCCATGTTCCGCGACCACGTGTTCGTCATCGCGGTCGATGGCTCGATTGTGTCCCACGAGAATTTCGCGAACATCGTCACCGACATCGCCGTCCTCCGCAGCCTGTCCATCAAGGTCGTCCTTGTGCACGGCATCGGCCAGCAGCTCGTCGGCCTCGCCGGCGAACATAATATCGTGCTCTCCGACGTCCAGGGCGAAGGCCCCATCAACGCCACCACGATGTCGCTCGCCCGTGAAGCTTCGGCGCTCGTCTCGCAATCGGTGCTCGAAAACCTTTCCCAAGCCGGCCTCCGCTGCGCGATTACCAACGCCGTCCGCTCGACTAAGATCGGGCGCCTCAAGGGAGTGGACCATCTCTACGCCGGCAAGGTCGAGAAGGTCGATGCCGCGATCCTCAAGTCGATGCTCTCGCAGGATATCCTCCCGCTCGTCACGCCGATCGTGTGCGACCGCGAAGGCCAATCGCTCCGCGTGAACAGCGACCACCTCGCGATGGAACTCGCCTCGGCCCTCGGCGCCTCGAAGCTCATCTACCTCACCCCGTTCAGCGGCCTGCAGGTCAACGGTATCGTGCAGCTCAACTTGCCGGAGGACGACCTCAAGCGCCTGCTCGCGGACAAGTCCGCGAAGCTCGACCCGCGTATCCGCAGTAAGGCCGTGCAGGCCGCCAAGGCCCTCGATAACGACGTCCCGCGTGCTCACATCCTCGACGGCCGCGTCTTCGGCTGCCTCCTCACCGAGATTTTCGACAAAGTCGGCCTCGGCACGATGGTGCACGCCAACGACTACGATCGTATCCGCCAGGCCAAGAAGAAGGACGCCCAGGCCCTCTACAACCTCGCCAAGCACGGCGCTAAGACGGACGCCCTCGTCGCCCGCACGCGCCAGCAGATCGAGCAGTCTTTCGCGGACTTCTACGTCTACGAGATTGACGACAGTATTATCGGCTGTGCCACCCTGCACCCCTATCCCGGCGGCAAGTCGATGGAGCTCGGCGCGGTGTACGTGCAACCCTTCTATCACGGACGCGGCGTCGGCAGCAAACTCGTCGAATTCGCCAAGCGTCGCGCCAAGCAGCTCGGCGCCAAGAAGCTCATCGCGCTCACGACGCAGACGCAGGGCTTCTTCCAGTCCGCGTGCAACTTCGTGCCGGGTGCGCTGACGGACCTGCCGGCCGAACGTCGCAAAGCCCTCAAGGAAAGCGGCCGCAATTCGCAGGTGCTCTCGTTCTCGCTCAGCCGCCTGAGCGACTCGCTCCGCTGAGCCTCAATTCGTCGCGAAGAAGCCGCGCTGCTTCTCGCTGATCGGGAGGCCGAGTTTCTCCATGGCCAGCAGGAAGTCTTCCCAGACGGCCCGCTTGGCGGACGCGCTCGGATTATGCAGCAAGTAATTCGGGTGATACGTCGGCATCAACGGCACGCCGGAAAGATCGAACCACTGGCCGCGGGCCTGCGTGATGCTCGGCGTGCGACCGTGCAGCGCCTCGAACGCCTGGGCGCCGAGCGCGACCACGATGCGCGGGGCGACGACGTCGATCTGCGCGCGGAGATACGGCAGGTTGAAGGCGAGTTCGCGCGCAGTGGGTGGGCGCTTACCATAATGGGTCGGCGGCTCGGGCCGCCAGACCATCACGGGCGCAAGATAATAGTTGGCGGGGCTGATCGCGGCAGCGCCGAGAATCTTCTGAAGGAGTTCGCCCGAAGCGCCCGCAAAGGCCTGGCCGGCTTCCATCTCTTCGAGCGAGGGGGCTTCGCCGACGAACACGACCTTGGCGTCGAGCGAGCCATGGCCGAGCAGCGCACGATGCGAACCGGTCAGATGCTTCTTCGTCTCGACGCAGGCATCGACGAGCTGACGCAGGGCCTGCATGCGCTCGGCCTTCGTACCAGCTGGTAAGGTAAATATCGGGGCATCGGCGATGACCGGGGTGGTCGCGACCACGGCAGGCTTGGGCGCGACTGGGAGCGGCGGCGGACGGACGGCGGCGATCGGAGCGGAGACGGTAGACGACTTGGCCACCGCGGCGGGCGCAGGTGTGACCACCGGAGCCCCGGCGAGGGCCTTTAAGGTAGCGACGGCTTCGTCCGAAACGCTGACCCGACGGAGCCCGGCAGCCTTCTGGCGTTTAAGCTCCTCCAAGAGGATGTCCAAAGCCTCTGCGGGGTCGTCGATCACGGGAGGGAGATGGATTGGATGGCGCGGGCGAGGGTCAAATCTTTCTCCGTGATCTGCCCGCCAGCGTCATGGGTACAAAGCCGAAGGGTCACCCGATTCCAACTATTATGGATTTCCGGGTGGTGATCGAGTCGCTCGGCCTCGGCCCCGACCTGGTTAATGAAGGCCAAGGCGGCTTTGAAATCCTTTAACTTATAGACCTTCAACAACTTAGCGTGTTCAATCCCCCATCCGTCTAGGCCTTGGAGGGCCTCCTGGATCTGGCTTGGGGTCAAAGCTGCGCTCATGAAAAAAGCCTCTTTCAGCCCACTAACGGAGTCAACGCAGGGCTGAAGGAAGACCCCTATTGTGAATAAACTTGCCGAAGCCCTCCCGGACTGACTTAAAGGCGGTCAGGTTTGTCTCGGAAAATAACCAAAGTAAGAGACAACCCCGCAATAATCCGGTGAGTTGACGGTCGTTAAGACGGCAAATCGAAATCCGAAAGTCGGAAACGGGCAATGCGGTGTAGGTAACAAAGCAAAACAAAAGATAATATGGAAAACAAACTGTTCGTGGGCAACTTGCCCTGGGCCGCAACCGAATCCGACATCCGTGCTCACTTCTCCCAAGGCGGCGAAGTGGTGTCCGTGGAAGTCATGATGGACAAGTTCACGGGTCGCCCTCGTGGCTTCGCCTTCGTGACCATGGCCAATGCTCAGGCTGCGCAGGATGCGATCGCTAAGACTGAAAACATCGATTTCATGGGTCGTCCCCTGAAGGTCAATGTCGCCCGTCCTCGCGAAGAACGTCCGTCCTTCGGTGGTGACCGTCCCCGCTCCGGCGGCTTCGGTGGCGACCGTCCCCGCTCCGGCGGCTTCGGCGGTGGAGATCGTGGCGGCTTCGGCGGCGGCGGAGGCGGCTCTCGCGGCGGCTTCGGCGGCGGCGGCGGCGGCGGCTCTCGTGGCGGCTTCGGCGGCGGCGAACGTCGCTCCGGCGGCTTCGGCGGCGGCGATCGCGGCGGATACTAATCCTCGGATTAACACCCTGCTCAAGGGCGCCTTTCGGCGCCCTTTTTTGTGCCCAGGTGGGTCGAAACCCCTGCTTTATCCTAGGTAAAACAGGCTATCCGCTTGTCCCCTGCTGGTCGGCGGGTTTAATGGCCGACCGTCATGCGTCCCCTCCTCGCCGCCCTGATTCTCTTGCTGTCCTTTGATCCGGCCCAGGCCGCGTTGAACACCGACAGCCTACCCGCCGGTTCCGTCGCCATCGTCGGCGTCGACATCGCGGCCTTCCGCGCGACCAAGGTCGGCCAGGCCCTCGAGAAACTCGCCGACCTGAAGGCGAAGAACCTGGAGGCTTCCCGCAAGCTCCGCGAACAGCTCGGCGTGGATTCGGAAAACGACCTACATGACCTCGTGGTCGCGATCTATCCGGGCCCCGACGGCAAGGTCGACGAGAAGAGTGCCGCTGGCGTCGTGCTCATCCGCGGCAAGTTCCTGCCCGCGCGCATCAACGCCTTTGGCCAGAGCAATAACCTCCCGTCGAAGACCATCGGCAAGCACCAGGCCTGGCAAGCCAGCGCCTTCATCGAGAAACTTTCCGGCGAGAAGCTTGAGGACGACGCCAAGGATGCCTACGTCGTCGCCCACTCGGAAAGCCTCGTGGTCATCGCGAGCGCAGCGTTCCTCGAACGCGCCCTCGCCGCGGCCGATCGCGGCGAGAAGGCCGCGCAGCTGCCCACCGCGGTATCCGCGAAGTTCGCCGCCGCCCCGCAGGGCTGGCTCTATCTCTACGCCGACGCCGCGAAGATGGAAAAAACGCAAGGGTCCGCCGGGGGCGAAGCCCTTTCCCTCGTGCTCGGCGAAAACACCACCGACCTGCAGCTCGCAATCGCCGCGGGCTTCGTCAGTGCGGAGAAGGCTTCGACGGCGCGCAAACAGATCACGGGCCTCCAGGCTTTAGGGGTGATTGGGCTCGCGGACGACGACGGCAAGTCGCCCGAGGAGAAGGAAAACATGGCGCTGCTCGCGGAGCTGGTGCAGAAAATCCGTATTGGCGGCGAAGGCAAGCAGGTGACGCTCGACCTCGATTTCCCGGCCGACAAAGCGGTGAAGGCGATCACCAAGGCGGTCGAGAAAAGCCAGGTTGTGCCGGCCGGAAAATAAGAAGTCATGCGACGTCCGTGGCTGCTCCTTGCCTTCCTTGCGACGGCGAGCGGACTGGCTTGGCTCTGGCTCGACCCGGCGGATCTCCGTCTGCGCATTGACCCGCGGAGCAGCGAGGTCGCGCTCATCATCCCCGCAGAGATGGTCGGCCGTCGTACTGCCGCCGCGGTAATTCTGGCCCTACCGGAACTCGCCGGGCCGGAACAGCGCGCCAGCCTGCGCGCACAGCTGGTCAGCCCGGCGGTGAATTCAGCCCAGCGCGTGACCGTCGGATTTATCCCCGGACAACTGGCCGAACTCTCCGTGGACACCCCAGAAGTTTCCGACGGCGGCAAGGTCATCCCCGGCCTCGCGCGCGTGCAGTTACGCGGCGTACCGCATGGCTATCTCCTCGTGCACGCGGCGCCCGCGAAAGCCTTGCTCGAAGCCGCTTCGCGCCGACGCTGGCTCGGCCGCGCGCTCATCGAGGCGGGCGCCCAGGCCGAAACGGCGACTATCGCGGTCGGCGAAAGCGACGGCGGTGCCTTCCTCGTCGTGACGATTGCCTTCGCCTATCGGACCGGCGAGGAGGCCGAAGCGGCGCTCAAACGCCTAACGGAAAAACAGGGCGACTACGAGGCGCTGGGTTTCGCCGCGCGGCCCGGCACCGATCGGATTACGCGCCGGACGAAGTTGCTCGTGGTTCGGCTCGACATCGAGACGGACCTCGTGCTGCAGTGGCTGCGTCGACGCTGAGGCTCAGGCCTTCTCCAACGAACCGTCATCTTTCAGGCGACGGTAGTAGCAACCCGGGCGAGCCTTACCATTCTCCTTCGTGTGGCACGCACCCTGGCCGGCCGGCCGGACCTTGTAGAGGATCGAGTTCTGCTCGCAGTTGACGCGGACCTCGAGGAGCTCAAGGAAGTCGCCGGAAGTCAGACCCTTGATCCAAAGTTCATTGCGCGACGTGCTCCAGAAGGTGGCTTTCTTTTCGCGAAGCGCAGTCTGCAGGGCGTGTTCGTTGACGTAGCCGAGGATGAGCACTTCGCCGGTCAGGGCATCCTGAGCCACGGCTGGGATGACATCGGCCTGCCCGGAAGCGATTTTCCGCAATTTTCCGAAGTCGAGTCGCAGGGCCAGGCCTTCTTCGAGTTCTTTGTCGGACATGTGACCTTTTTGAAGGGGTTTGGAGGCTCATTCAAGGCTGGAAACCCCACCCGCTTATCCCTTACGGATTAAGCCTATGTCGCTTAACCATTCCGCCGACCTTTCCCGCGCCGCCACCGAAGCCCGTGGCCTCGCCATGGATGCCGTGGCCGCCTGCCACTCGGGCCACCTCGGCCTACCTCTCGGCTCCGCCGAAATCGGCTCCGTGCTCTACGGCAGCTTCCTGCGTCACGACCCCGCCGCCCCCTCCTGGATCAACCGCGATCGCTTCGTGCTTTCGGCCGGCCATGGCTCGATGTTTCTCTACAGCTGGATCCACCTCGCTGGTTTCGATCTGCCCCTCCAGGAAGTGAAGAACTTCCGTAAGCTCCACTCCAAGACCCCGGGCCACCCCGAGTTCGGCGAGACCGTCGGCGTCGAAGCCACCACCGGCCCGCTCGGTCAAGGCACCGGTAACATCGTGGGCATGGCCGTGGCCGCCAAGATGGCCGCCGCGCACTTCAACACCGCCGAGCATCAGATCTTTGACCACATCGTGGTCGGCCTCGCCGGCGACGGTTGCCTCCAGGAAGGTATCTCGCAGGAAGCTGCTTCCTTCGCCGGCCGTTTCGGCCTCGATAACCTCATCATGCTCTACGACTCCAACGACGTCACCCTCGACGCGATGGCCTCGAAGACGCAGAACGAGGACACCGCCAAGCGCTACGAAGCCGCCAACTGGGAAGTCTTCACGGTCAAGCAGGGCAACGAGCTCGCCCCGATCGCCGCCGCGCTCGACCAGGCCCGCGCCAGCAAAAACGGCAAGCCGAAGCTGATCATCTGCAAGACCGTCATCGGCAAGGGCATCGCCGAAGTCCAAGGCACCGCCAAGGGCCACGGTGAAGCTGGCGTGAAATTCGTCGATGCCTCCCGCAAGGCCCTTGGTCTGCCGGAAGAAAAGTTCTACGTCTCCCCTGAGACCCGCGCCTACTTCAACGCCCGCAAAGCCCAGCAGGCCGCTGCGCACGCCGCATGGTCACAGACCTTCGCCGCTTGGTCCAAGGCCAACCCCGAGAAGGCTGTCGTCCTCGCCAAGGCGCAGAAAGGCGACCACGGCGACGTCCAGTCACTCCTCACCGCCATCCCGGAGTTCGGTAAGAACGCCCTCGCGACCCGCCTCTCCGGCGAGACCTGCATCAACGCCGTCGCGAAGGCTTCGCCGCTCGTGTTGTCCGGTTCCGCCGACCTTCACGGCTCGACCAAGAACTACATCAAGGACGCCGGCGACTTCGACATCGCGACCCCGGCCGGCCGCAACCTCTACTTCGGCATCCGCGAGCACGGGATGGGCGCCATCCTCAACGGCATGGCCTACCACGGTATCTTCAAGGGCTCCGGCGCAACGTTCCTGACGTTCTCCGACTACCTCCGCCCTTCGATCCGTATCGCCGCCCTCGCGAAGCTGCAGACCTTCTACATCTTCACGCACGACTCCGTCGGCGTCGGCGAAGACGGCCCGACCCACCAGCCGGTTGAGACCGTGAGCGCCTTGCGCTGTATTCCTAACCTCGACGTGGTCCGTCCGGGCGACGCCGAAGAGACGGCCGCCGCCTTCGCCCACGCGGTCGCCCGTAAGGATGGCCCAGTCGCGCTCATCCTCTCCCGCCAGAACGTCCCGTCCCTCGATGTCGTTCCGGTCGCCACGCGCCGCCAAGGAACGCTCAAAGGTGGTTACGTCCTTCGCAAGGAAACCGCAGCCCTCACCCACATCCTCATCGGCACGGGCAGCGAACTCTCGCTCGCCCTTGCAGCCGGCGAAGAACTCGGCGCGGGTGTCCGCGTCGTCTCGATGCCTTCGATGGAAATCTTCGCGCGCCAGCCGAAATCGTACCAGGAAGAAGTCCTGCCCTCGGCCTGCGCCAAGCGCGTCAGTGTCGAAGCGGGCGTGACCCTCTCGTGGGGCCGTTACATCGGTACCGCCGGCAAGGCCATCGGCACCGACACCTTCGGCCTCTCCGCCCCGGGCGACGTGGTGATGAAAGAACTCGGCATCACCAAGGAAGCGGTGATCGCCGCCGCTAAGGCGCTCTGAGCGAACTGACAGCCGTACACCGCAGACCGGTGGCATTGCGCCGCCGGTCTGCTTGTTTTACTTGGCCTCGCGGAGGTCCGTGAGCGCGATGCGGAAGAGATCGCCCTGCTCGGAGCCGAGAAAGAGATGCCCGTTGTCGACCCACGAACATGCTTCAACCTGCCAGGAAAGCGTTGGCGGCGAGATCGGCGCATACAGCGCGGGCGCACGGAAGAAATCTTCGCCGATCGTGGGTACGTCGAAGACCCAGACATTACGATAGGTCAGGATGGCGAGCCGCTTCTGATTCGGGGAAACGCAAGCGTCGGTAACCATGCCGCCGACGTCAAAGCGGGCCAGCTTGGTCAGCGTCGCGCGTTCGCCCGTCGCCGGGATATCCGCGCGCCAGAGGTCCGTGAGGGTGTCCCGGCGATGCTTAGTGAGGAGGTAGAGTTTCCCACGGAGCATGAACATCGCCTCGCAGTCATGCGAAAGCTCGGGATCGGGAAAGGCCGTCTGGTCAGGCCAAGCAAAGGTCACCTTGCGAACCTCGGTAACCTCCGCGACGCCTGGCTTCGGTTCCTTGAATAGGTAGAAGGCCAGTTCCTTGCGGCGGGAGACGTTATTGCCGACGTCGCCAACGACCATGTTGCCGGCGGCGTCGCCAGTGATGGCCTCCCAATCCACATTGGTGGCACCCTTGAGTGTGACCTTGCCCCAGAAGCCCTTGGCGACAGGCACCAACGTACCGTCAGCCCGAATCGGGGTGATCGCGGACTTGGCGCCAGAATCGGCCAGCGTCCAGAAGACGCCAGGCTGCGAGGGGCTTCCCCAGAGGGCCGAACATTCGGGCACGAGCTTGAGGTTCAACTTACCCACGCTCTTCAATTCAATCGCCGGCATCGCCGGCATCGGAAGGCGGACGACCGCAGGCTCCGCGCCCAGGCCTAAGACAGCCCAAGTCAGGCAGGCGAGGTGGAGGGTCAGCCGCATGCGGTCACGCTACCCCGTCGAGGCACCTTGGCAATCCGTTGCCGACGCTTTTGCTGTCGAAATCACGGCTCGGCTTACCATCCTCGCGTCATGGCCCGCAAATCCTCGCGCTCGCTCTGGACGGATAAGCTCAGCGGCGTTGCGTCGACGCCGACGGGGGCAAAGTCGCCGCGCGCCCGCAAGACTGCGGTCACCCCAGCAGGCCGCGGTTGTCGCGCCATCATCCTGGGGATTGACCCTTCACTGCGCGGCACCGGCTTGGCTGTCATCGACGCGCGCTCCGAGCCGATGCGCCTGCTCGCCAGCGTCACGCTGAAGCTCGGCCCGAAGCTTGAGCCCTACGAATGTATGGGTCGGATTGCCGACGCGGTGGAGAAACTCGTCCGCGAGCATACGGTCACTCACGCCTCCATCGAGGAGACAATCTACGTCCAGAACTTCCGCACCGCCCAGGCGATGGGCGCCTCGCGCGGTGCCGCCCTGAGCGTCCTCGCCCGCCTTGGCGTCAAGGTCGGCGAATACGCCCCCACGCGCATCAAATTGGCTGTAGCTGGCCATGGCGGCGCTTCCAAGGAGCAGGTCGGCCGGATGATCCGCACCGTGCTCCGGCTCGGTGACGCGCTCGCACTCGACGAATCCGACGCGGCCGCAGCGGCCCTCTGCCACGCGTTCACCGCGCGAGGCTAATCAAAGTTCCTCGCTGACGGCAAACTCGTCGTGACGGCCGCGGGCCTGGCTCCAGCGGGCCATCAGCTCGTCGAGCGGCACGGGGCGAACCTTCTGCGAGAGATTGTAAGCGCCGGCTTCGAGGCAGGCTTTGATCTGGCTCCACACCACCGCATAGGAACGGGAGAAGCGGAGCGACTCATCGCGCACGAGGCTCGAGACGTGGCAGCAGCCACCGACCTCGGTCACGATGAAGCGGCCGGCCTTGAGATCCTCGACGGAATCGGCACGAAGATCGAAGCGGGCAAAATGCAGGCCGGGGAAACGCTTCGCGAAGGCGGTCATCGCGGTGTCGAGTTCCGCGGTGATGAGGTCGTGGCGGTGGAGGCAACGGGCGCCATGGCCGTAGCTGCCGGTGAGGTTCAGCGTCACCTTCTGCCCGGCAGGGATGACGCGATTCAGGTCGCGGGCGTGGCACTGGATGAAAAGTTCGCCGCGCGAGACCGCCACCTCGTCCAGCCAGATGAGTTCTTCCAGTGTCTGCTCGCCGTCGCCGCGCACGGTGACGTCGCGCTTCTGCACGATGGCCATGATATATCCGTCGTCCTTGCCAGGATTGCGGCGCCAGACGACCTCGAACTCGAAACCGGAGATAAACTTCTGCAGCAGGAAATCCTCCGTAGCGCCCTGGACCAGCCGCTCGAGCTGCTCCTGCGTATGAAGGAAACGTAGCCCGGCGCCGTCCTCGGCGACCTCCGGTTTGAAGACGACCGGGAAGCCATGGCAGGCCGCGAACGCAGCGGCTTCCTTCACGCGCTCGTCCTTGGCATCCTCAAGCGAAAGCGCCAGCGTCGGGCAGCAGCGAGAATCGCGCTGGAACGGACGCAGCAGGAGCGATTTGGAATCCCCGATGAAACCGCCGATGCGACCGAAGGCGGGGTTGGCGGAGGCAAAAGCCGTCAGGCGGCGATAACGAAGGCAAAGCCCGAGAATGCCCAACCGAATCGGCAGGTAGAGCACCGCGGCAGGCCACAAGGAAGGCTGGAGGAAGCCGCGGACCTTCATGACGATCTGCCGCCGCCCGCGCCAAGTCAGCGCTGGCACCATCCAGTGG
The DNA here is from genome assembly GCA_945906115.1 of Opitutus sp. GAS368. Taxonomy (GTDB): domain Bacteria; phylum Verrucomicrobiota; class Verrucomicrobiia; order Opitutales; family UBA953; genus UBA953. The sequence goes on along the minus strand of CAMDQP010000004.1, from coordinate 4,224 downwards.
GTGATGACGTGCAGAAGGAAGAGCAGGCCGAGGATCACCCAGAGCGCATTATGTTTGAAGCGATAAAGGACGTCCATCGCCGTCGCGCCGTAAGTATAGCCGACCCACATCAGTGGCGGCGTCCAGATCAGGGCCGCCACGAGGAGTAGCAGGCCGAGCCGGAAAGCGTTCAGCTTCATGATGCCGGCGGACACGAACGTGGGCACGCGGCTGGCGGGGACGAAGCGGGAGCTGACCACGACGAGCATGCCTTTCGGCGTCGAGAACCAGCCCGCCCATTGATTCACCTTATGCTCCTTGATGAACCATTTCAGCGGCGCTTTACGGATGGCCTTATGGCCGAGGAACCGCCCAATGGAATAGAGCACGGTGTCACCGATGAAGATGCCCAACGTGCAGGCCGCCGCGGCGGACCAGAAGTCGATGATACCAACGGAGACCATCAAACCAGAGGCGAGGCAGGTGGGATCTTCGGCGACGAAGGTGCAGAGCAAGATGACGAGGAGCAGAGTCCAGTAACGCATACCGCTGGCATGCGGGATCGGCGGATATTCCTTGGCCGGCGGGGTCACGCTCGGGACGGAATCCACAGGGATCTCCGCGTAGAAACCCTTGATCTTACCGACGACTTCGGAAGCGGCGCCGAAGGCGACGTCGCGTCCGCCCGGCAGGATTTCCAGCTTAGCCTGCGGCGCGAGCTGGGCGGTATACTTGGCGGCCTCGACCGGCGTCAGCCAATCGGCGTCGCCATGGATGAGCAGGAGGGGCTTCGTCCACTGGCTGAGGATCTTCTTCGAATCCGTCATATCGGTATCGAAGACCGTCTTGGCGTAATTACGGTCGAGCGGAAGCAGGTCGACGGCGCCAAAGGAGGGCGTCAAGTGGGTGAAGATCCAGAAGCCAGCGCCTTGGAAGCCGTAGACGATTTTGTTGACGAGCGGGTTGCCCATCAGCTCGAACTCCTGCGCGCCTGGCGAGGAGATGAGCGTCATGGAACGGACGCGCTTCGGATGAGCCGAGGCGAGTTCGAGCGCGGCGACACCACCGTAGCCCTGACCAATCACGTGATATTGCGCAATGCCGTAGCGCGCCATGAGAGCGGCGACGACCTCAGCGTTGGCTTCCATCGAATGATTCGGAACGTTGCCGGGCGTACTGCGAAAGCCGGGCATGAACGGCTCGATGACGGAGATTTCCGGATTGCGAGCGAGCTCTTCGCAGAACTGCGAGCCGCGGGCGTCCCACGGGATGCGATGGAGGTAGACGACGACGTTTTTACGAAAGCGGGGCTGGACGAATAATTGGGATTCCTCCGCACCCAGGACGCCATGCAGGCGGGCGCGAATCGGGATATCGTAGTCCAGCTGCTTAACCTTATCGTCCACGAAATCGAAAGCCGGGACCCGAATCGGCTCGCCGCCCGCAGTCGTCTCAATGGCGCTGAAGAAAGGGAAGGCTGCCGAGAGGGCCAGCAGCACTAGATAGAGGGAAACTAGCCACCATCGACCCGGGACTCGCCCGAGGTTGCGCTTGCGCTCGGCGGTGGTAGGCATCCGAAGGTCATCAAAGGTCGTCGGAGCCCGGGAGCAAGACGGGAAGGGCAAATACCGCACGATTAGCCCATTTATGGCTTCCGTAGCAGGGCCAACCCCTCTTGTCTTGGCCAACGTGCAACCCACCGGAAAGGAACTGCCAGGCCTCAGGGTCACCATCGACAAGGTGGTCCACCATAGGGACGTGAACTTCCCCCCCGAAACCCCGCACGCGTTCGTCTACTTCCTGACCATCAGCAATCTCTCGCAGGAGACGGTGAAGCTCTTGGGCCGGAAATGGATCATCCGCTCCCCGGACGGAACCATCGAAATCGTCGAGGGCGACGGCATCGTCGGCGAGACCCCCACCCTGCCCCCGGGCGAGAAGTTCTCCTATAACAGCTACCACCTCGCCGGCGGCCCGCTGACGGCCGAGGGCTCCTTCCATGGTACCACCCAATCCGGCGAACGCGTCTTCACGCGCATCCCGGTCTTCGCCCTGACCCCTCCTTCCGACCCTTCCTGATGCGACTTACCGACCTAAACTCCGGCCGTGAAATCGGCGCCAACTGCATGCTCGCCGAATTCGGCGGCCTGCGGCTGGTGATCGACTGCGGCCTCCACCCCAAACTCGACGGCCGCAAGGCCTTGCCCCAGATCGATAAGATCCAAGGTAGCGTCGACGGCGTGATCCTGACGCATTGCCACCTCGACCACCTGGGCTCGTTGCCGTTGCTCCTGAAGCAACACCCGTCGTCGCGCGTCTACGCTTCGGCCGCCACCACACTCTTCGTCCGCCGCCTGCTCAGCAACTCCATCCAGGTAATGAAGCGCCAGCGCGAGGAGACCGGCAATCAGGACTACCCGCTTTACGTCGAGACCGACGTCGAACGCGTCGAACACGCCCTCGCCGCGGTCCCCATCGCCAATCCGCGTATCATCGGCCGCGGCGGCGAAGAAGTCGCCCTCACCTTCCACCTCGCGGGTCATGTCGCCGGTGCCGTGGGCTGCCTGATCGAACACCGGAAGAAGAAGCACTTCTTCACGGGCGACGTCCAATTCAAGGCCCAGCGCACCGTTGCGGCGGCCAACTTCCCGCGCACGCCGGTCGACACGCTCGTCATGGAGTGCACGCGTGGTGCCACGGCCACGGTCCCGGGCTTTGACCGCGGCAAGGAAGAGCAGCGCCTGATCAAGGCCGTCAACGCCATCTGCGACGACGGCGGCTCGGTCCTCCTACCGGCCTTCGCCTTCGGGCGCATGCAGGAAATCCTGTTGCTACTCCAGGAAGCCGCTGATGCGGGCAACCTGGCCGATGTGCCGATCTTCTGCTCGGGACTCGGCATGGATCTCTGCGACTATCTCGATGCCGCCAGCAAGAAGACCAAGCAGGTAAAGTTCAGCCGACAAGTCCTCCGCGACCTCGGCATCCTGCCGCTCTCGCGCAAGTACACGCAGCCGGGAAAGAACATGCCTGAACGCGGCATCTACCTCCTTTCGAGCGGTATGCTCGTCGAAAAGACCCCCGCCTGGCGGGTCGCCGCCAACATGCTCGACCACGAGGAGAACGCGGTGTTCTTCGTCGGCTACTGCGACCCGGAAACCCCGGGTGGCGAACTGATCGGCATGAACCCGGGCGGCGAATTCAAGTTCAAGTCTCTCGACCACACCTCGACCCTGCGCGCCAAGGTCGAACGCTTCCACCTCAGCGGCCACGCGGATCGCGAAGAGCTCCTCGACTTCGCCAAGGCCCTCGCGCCGAAGGATATCGTCCTGACGCACGGCGACCCGCCCGCGCGTGACTGGATGAAGGAAACCCTCGCCACCGCGATGCCTGGCACCCGCGTGCACGACCCCGCACCGGGCGTCCCCCTCGAGCTGTGAGCCTGCTGCCGCAGTCCGTCGAAGATTGGCGTGAGTTCACCCTCACGCGCGGTCCTCGTATGGCGGCGGAAGCTTTCCTAATCAAACTGGGGGCGCTGGGCGCCGAGGAACAACGCGCCTCGCTCTGCGGCCTGCCCGATGTCGCCACGCTGACCCGCCGTTTCGAAGCCGCTTGGCCCCTGCGCGAAGCCGCGCTCGGCGGCGTGCCCTTCCTCACGAAGGACCTCTACTTTCGAAAAGGCGAGCCGACCTACGCGGGCTCGACATTCCTGCCGGAAGAGATCGGCCCGGCCCGGACGACTTCTACCCTGCCGGCCGCCTTCGAAGCCGACGCCGGGGCGATCGAGTGCGGACGGACGCAGCTGAACGAATTCGCCTTCGGACTGACGGGCGAAAATCCGCACTCGGGCGACTGCCCTCATCCAGAACACCCTGAACTGCTCTCCGGAGGCTCGAGCTCCGGGTCGGCCTTCGCCGTCGCGCGCGGGTTGGTGCCGTTCGCGCTCGCGACCGATAGCGCCGGCTCGATTCGCGTGCCCTGCGGCTATTGCGGCGTCTGGGGGCTGCGGCTCTCGCCTGATATCGCGCCCATCGGCGACATCTTCCCGCTCTCCCCGGGCTACGACACCCAAGGATGGATCACGCGTACCGCCAAGGATCTCCGTCAAGTCTCGGCCGCCGTGCTCGGCGCAGCCCCGCCCGCCGGCGCCGGCCTCTGGGCCGGCGACCTGGGCCTCGACATCCCGAAGGACGATCTCGCCGCCATGCGCGCGGTCGCCCTCCAGGCTGGCGCCCAGGAAGACGCCGC
>CAMDQP010000003.1 GCA_945906115.1 Opitutus sp. GAS368 | reverse complement strand
GTCAGCGGGAGCGTCTCGTCGTCATCGCAATTACCTGCGACCACATGGCAGGGGGCAATCTCAGCCAGCTGCGGCACGATGAGTGGACCGCAGACATCGCCAGCGTGGAAAATCACGTCGCATCCTTCTAAGGCGATGATGGCTTCGGCCCGAAGCCGGCCGTGCGTATCGGAGATGACGCCGATTTCGGTCGACGGCGCCACGGTCAGAGCGGGCGACGCAGCTTACCGGCCGGGATCGGACGTAGGGCCGTGAAGTCCGCCCCGATGGTGTCCTTCAGTTTGTCCTTAAGTCCGGGCGGCAGCGCGTTCACCGCCTCGACGAATTCTTTTTCGCCCGGGAAAGCGGTCTTGCCGACTTCAGCGACCGGCAGGCTGGCGAGGATAGGTTCAGGGAAGACAAAGTCGGCGCGGCGTTCGGAGTTACTGGCCTCGGCCTCAGCGGCTTCGACATCCAAAGGCGGCAGTGAATCCTCCAGCATGCCCGAGTCCTCGATCGGGACGTCGACGACGCGCGAAGGTGTCGGCGCGACGGCGGGAGTAGCGACGACGGGCGCCGGGGCGACGGACTCAGGCGCGGCCGGTGGGGCCGCCGTAGTTCTTATTTTTTTTTGGCCGGGCTCCCGAGGGAGACCAGCTGCGGCGGCGGCGATGTCTTTGATGAGGAGGTCTATCGACCTTGACCTACTTTGCTCGATTGCCTTGAGCAATGTCACCTCGAAGTTGGCGCGCGGCGAAAGGCCTTGGCGGATGCCGTTCTCCCCTTCCTGCAGGCATTCCAGTAAACGGACGAGCTGCTCCGTGGCGAGCGCTGCGCCGAGCTGAGCGGAGCTTCCGCCGGAGCGGACCGAATCAAGGGTGGCGGCACGGACGCGGACCTGGAGATCGGCGAGTACGCGGAGCAGATCGCGACCTTCGGCATGGAAGGCATCGCAGAGCGCGAGGACCTTCTTGCCATCGCACGTGGCGATACCTTGACAGAGGTCAGTGACCTGCTGGACGGAGGCGAGTCCGTAGATGGAAAGCACGTCGGCCTCGGTGATTTTCTTGCCCGAGAACGAAATAACCTGATCGAGGATGGACTGGGAGTCGCGCATACCGCCAGAGGCGAGGCGGGCGATGGCCGTGAGGGCGTGCTGGTCGGCCGTGACGCCGTCGGCCTTGACGATACGGGCGAGCTGGGCGGCGATGACCTCTTCCGAAATGGGGTGGAACTCCAGGCGCTGGCAGCGGGAAGTGATGGTCGGCAGAATCTTATCCGCCTCGGTCGTCGCCAGGATGAACTTAACCCAGGGCGGCGGTTCCTCGAGCGTCTTGAGGAGCGCGTTGAAGGCGTCCTTCGAAAGCTGGTGGACTTCGTCGATGATGAAGACCTTGAACGGGCAGTTACTCGGAGCATACTGGCATTCGTCACGAATCTTCTTGGCGTCGTCGATGGAGCGATTGGAAGCAGCGTCGATCTCGACCACGTCGAGGCAGTTACCCTGCTCGATTGCTAGGCAGACCGGATCCTCGAGGGAGAAGTCCGGCTTGGGGCCGCCGGCACAGTTCAGGGCCTTGGCCAGGATGCGGGCGGTCGTCGTCTTGCCGGTGCCACGAGGGCCGATGAACAGGTAGGCGTGAGCCATACGCTTCGTCTCGAGCGCATTGCGGAGGGTCCTGACGATGTGTTCCTGCCCGACGAGTTCGTCGAAGCAACGGGGACGCCAGCGGCGCGCGATGACCTGGAAGCCGGGTTCAGACACTGGCAACTAGGTAAGGATGGGCCGAAGGGGGTGTCAACGGGGCAAAGCCCGGTTTATTCCCATTCGATGGTCGCCGGCGGCTTGGACGAGATGTCGTAGACCACGCGGTTGATGCCCTTCACTTCGTTGATGATGCGGGTCGAGGCACGCTGCAGCACGTCGTAAGGCAGGCGGGCCCAGTCAGCCGTCATCGCGTCAGAAGAAGTCACCGCACGGAGGGCGCAGACGTTGTCGTAGGTACGACCATCGCCCATCACGCCGACGCTGCGCACCGGCAGGAAGACCGCGAAGGCCTGCCAGACCTTGGCATACTGGCCGGAGGTGCGGAGTTCGTTGATAAAGATATCGTCGGCCTTACGGAGAACCTCGAGGCGCTCCTTGGTGATCTCGCCGCAAACGCGGACCGCGAGGCCGGGGCCCGGGAACGGGTGGCGCCAGACCATCGCATGCGGCAAGCCGAGGGCTTCGCCGAGGGCGCGGACCTCATCCTTGAAGAGTTCGCGGAGGGGCTCGAGCAGCTTCAGCTTCATGTGCTTGGGGAGACCGCCTACGTTGTGGTGGCTCTTGATCGTGGCGGCTGGGCCGCCGTTGGGCGAAAGGGATTCGATGACGTCGGGGTAGAGCGTACCCTGGGCGAGGAAGTCGACCTTGCCCTTCTTCGTGTGCTGGACTTCGGCGATCGAGCGCTCGAAGACCTTAATGAATTCGTGGCCGATGATCTTGCGCTTACGCTCAGGGTCCGTGACGCCCTTGAGTTTACGCAGGAAGGCTGCGGAAGCGTCGACGACGCGGAGGTCCACCTTGAATTTACCGCGGAACATCTTCTCGACTTGAGCGCGCTCGTTGAGGCGGAGCAGGCCGTTGTCGACGAAGACGCAGGTCAACTGCTTGCCGATGGCGCGCTGGATGAGGGCGGCCGCGACGGAAGAGTCCACGCCGCCAGAGAGGCCGAGGATCACTTGGGACTTACCGACTTTCTCGCGAATTTCGCGGACGGCCGTCTCGACGTAGTCGTCCATCTTCCAGGTCGGCTTACAGCGACAGATGCGGAAGAGAAAATTACGGAGGATTTCGATCCCGCGCTCGGAGTGGGCGACTTCGGGGTGGAACTGGATGCCGTAGAAGCGGCGCTTCGGATCTTCGATGACCGCGCACTCGGAGTTCTCGGTCGAAGCGACGGCCTTGAAACCGCGCGGAAGGCGGGTGATTTTGTCACCGTGCGAGTTCCAGACGCGTAGCGGGGATTTCAGGCCCTGCAGTAACTGCGAGCCCTTGCCGAAGGAAAGGACGCCATGGCCATATTCGCGATGGGAGCTGCTGGCAACATTGCCGCCGAGCATCTGGCCCATGAGTTGGACGCCGTAGCAGATACCGAGCACGGGCAGGCCCAGCTCGAACACGCCCGGATGTGGGTGCGGCGAACCCTTCGCCTTCACGCTGTCCGGACCGCCGGAGAGGATAATGCCCACGACGCCGTCGGCGCGAAGGGTCTCGGCCGTGACGCCGAAGGGATAGATGCGCGAGTGGACGTTACACTCACGGACGCGGCGCGCGATGACCTTGGTCAGCTGCGAACCGAAATCGAGAATGGCGATGGACTGGGTGGCCATGGTGGGAAAGTGTGGAGAAGTTCAGAACTTGAGGCGAACATTGTTCCAGCCGCAATGGGGACAGACGGCCTCCTCGCGACGGCGTGGTCGGACGTAGGTCACGTTGCAACGGACGCAAGAAAAGGCGGAGTTGATGCGGCGATGATCCGACAGAAGCACGTCGCGCCGATCATACCATGCCTGCAGGCCAAACAGGACGACCGCGCCCAAGCCGGCCAGGAAAGCCAAGAAGACGGCGAGATCGACGGACTGGAGCATGGTGGGCGTTGGAGGGTTAAAAAGGCGAGACGCGCCAGCCGGGGGGCAGACGCGTCTCGGGTTCAGGCCTGGGCGATAAGCTTAGGCCTGAGCAGAAGCAGCCGCCGCTTCCTTCTTGGCCTTGGGCTTGCGAGCCACCTTGGCCTTCGGGGTCATGGCCGGGGATTTGTCGTCCTTGGCCACGAGCTCAATGAGGGCCGTCTCCGCCGCGTCACCCTTACGGGCGCCGAGCTTATAGATGCGGGTGTAACCGCCGGTGCGACCGAGGAACTGCTGCACGCGCTCCTTAAATAGGAGCTGGGCGGCGTCTTCGTTGCGGAGCTTGGCGATGGCCAGGCGGTAGTAATGCAGCTTCACCGACTTGTCGGCGGACTGCTCAGCCTTCTTCGCGTAGGTGATGATCTGCTCGGCGAAAGGACGGATGGCCTTAGCGCGGGAGAGCGTCGTCGTGATCCGCGCATTCGTGAATAGCGCGGAAGCGAGATTGGCGACGAGCGAGCGGCGGTGAGCCGTCTTGACGCCAAGGACGTGACTGTGTTTGCGGTGACGCATGAGTGTGGGTTCCGGTCTGGGTTAGGCGTTGACGCCCTTGTCGAGGAGGCCCTCGTTGATTTTCTGCCCGAGGGACAGGCCGAGCTGTTCGAGCTTGGCCTTGATCTCGTTGAGGGACTTCTTGCCGAAGTTGCGGTACTTGAGCATCTCTTGCTCGGTCTTCATCGCCAGTTCGCCCACGGTGTTGATGTTAGCGTTGTTGAGGCAGTTGGCGGCGCGGACGGAAAGCTCGATTTCGTTGACGGACATGTTGAGCAGCTTGCGGAGACGGTTGGTCTCTTCGCTGATCTCCTTGTGGCCGGTCTCGAACTCGACGGAGTCGGCGGAGACGGTATCAAACACTTCGAGGTGATGACGCAGAATCGCGGACGCTTCCTTAAGGGCTTCGTCCGGGGTGATGCGGCCGTCGGTCGAAATCTCGAGGACGAGCTTATCGTAGTCGGTCTTGTCGCCGGAGCGGGTGGATTCGACAGAGTACCTCACCAGAGTGACCGGGGAGAAGAGTGAGTCGACGGGGATGGAACCGATGGCCTGTTCGGGCTTCTTGTTCTCCTCGGCGGAAGCCCAGCTACGACCCACGGTGACTTCGAGGTCGGCGTAGAAGCGACGCTTGCGGTCGAGGGTGCAGATGACCTGGTCAGGGTTGACGAGGGTGACGGTGGCGCCCTTGGTCTCGAACTTGATATCCGAAGCCTTCACGGCGCCTGCCTTGTTGACGTCGATGGTGCCCTTGAAGGCCTCGCGCTTGTTGGCTTCGGTGCGGATGCGCACCTTCTTGAGGTTGAGGACGATCTCGGTGACGTCTTCGACGACGCCTTCGATCGGCTGGAACTCGTGCTGCACGCCTTCGATCGTCACGGCGGAAATCGCCGCGCCTTCGATGGAGCTCAGCAGGATGCGGCGGAGCGAGTTGCCGACGGTGTGGCCGAAGCCAGTCTCGAAGGGCTCGGCGAAATACTTCGCGTAGGTGGGGGTGGCGGAAGACTCCTCCTTCTTGAGGGTCTTGGGGCGTTGGAATTGTCCGAGTCGCTTGGTCATGTCTGTGGGTCCGGTTGGTGTTGGTTCTGTGCTGGGATCAGCGGCTGTAAAATTCGACGATGATCTGGACGTTAACGTCGGAAGGCAGTTCTTCCTTGGCGGGCTCGCGGACGATCTGTCCGTTGAGCTGCTCGGGGAGGACGACGAGCCAGGCCGGAGCGGAACGACCCTGGCCTTCTTCGACGGCGCGGGTGGCGAGCTGCTTGGAGGAAGTGCGGTCGCGAACTTCGATCTTCTCGCCGGGCGAGGTGGCGTAGCTGGCTACGTCGACCTTATGGCCGTTGATGCGGATATGACCGTGGGCCACGAGCTGACGGGCAGCGGCGCGGGAGTTAGCGAAACCGAGGCGGAACACCACGTTGTCGAGACGGGTCTCGAGGATGCGGAGGAAATTGTCACCAGCGACGCCGCCCATGCGCTTGGCGCGCTCGAAGGAGAGGCGGAACTGCTTCTCAGTCAGACCGTACATCATGCGAAGCTTCTGCTTCTCATTGAGGCCGACGCCGTATTCGGAGACCTTGCGGCGGGTCGTCTTGCCGTGGATACCCGGAGGGTACGGACGACGCTCCTCACCCTTGGAGGTGGGGAAAATATTCTGACCGAAGCGACGGTTAAGCTTCGTGGTAGGACCGGTGTAACGAGACATGGTATTTTAGGATTTGGTATAAGTGGCGGATTGGAGGACCCGCCCGGTTTGCCATAGCCGGACGGTGATGCGGAAAGCAGAGACGATTAGACGCGACGGCGCTTCGGAGGACGGCAGCCGTTGTGAGGAATCGGAGTGGTATCGAGAATCGAGGTAACGTTCAGGCCGAGGACCTGGAGGGCGCGGATGGCACTGTCGCGGCCCATGCCCGGACCCTTGACGCGGACGGAGACGTCCTTGAGGCCGTGAGCCATGGCGAGCTTGGCGGCTTCAGAGCAGACGACCTGAGCGGCGTAAGCGGTGGACTTGCGGGAACCACGGAACTGGTGGCGGCCGGCGCTACCCCAGGAAATCACGTTGCCGCTGGGGTCGGTGATCGTGACCTTGGTGTTGTTGAAGGTGGCCAGGATGTGGCAGATACCGGTGGTGATGTTCTTAGAGCCCTTGGCGCGACGAACCTTAACTTCACCGAGTTCTTCGCCGAGGAGTTCCTTGGCGGTGATCTCCTTGCGCTCAGGGGCGGCGGCTTCGACCGGAGCGGCCGCAGCAGCGACGACTTCGGGGGCGGCGGCGGCTTCGGCGGCAGGGGCCTTCGGCTTCTTTGCCTTGGGGGTCTTGGGGGCTTCTTCGCTCATCGTAAAATAGTGTTAGGAGAAAGGTTGGCTTACTTGGAAGGAGCCGCGGCGACGCCGACGGTCTTACGCTTGCCCTTGCGGGTACGGGCGTTGGTGCGCGTGCGCTGACCGCGGACGGGCAGGCCACGGAAGTGGCGGAGACCGCGGTAGCACTTGATCGCCTGGAGGCGCTTCAGGTTCTGCGCGATATCGCGGCGAAGGTCGCCTTCGCACTTGTAGCCCATGCGTACGATGTACTCGACGATCTTGTTCAGCTGCTCTTCAGAGAGATTCTGAGCGCGCATGGCAGGATCAAAGCCGAGAGCTTCGCAAATCTCCGTGGCGCGGCGGGGGCCGATACCATAGATATAGCGGAGAGAAATCTCTACTTTCTTGTTGTTGGGAATGTCTACGCCGAGGATTCGTGGCATGGTGTCCGTGCTGTTTGGAAGGTGGGAAAGAGGTCGGAACTTGGAGGTTCTGGTGGGATTTGAAAGCAAAAAATACGGTTTAAACGAGGGTCAGGATTTCTGCCCCGTTTTCGGTCACTAAAACGGTGTGTTCAAAGTGCGCGGAGACCTTGCCGTCGGCGGTCCGGGCGGTCCAGCCGTCCGAAGCCATGACGATCTTGTGCGAGCCGAGGTTCACCATAGGTTCAATGGCTAAAGCCATGCCAGCCAATAACTTAGGTCCAGTTCCAGCCTTACCGTAATTGGGGATTTGGGGCTCTTCGTGCATTTTGCGGCCGACGCCATGGCCGACGAAGTCCCGGACGATGCCATATCCACCAGGGGCAAGCGCCTCCTGGATGGCAGCGGAGATGTCCCCTACCCTGTTGCCGGGCTTCACGGCCGCAATGCCGGCCAGGAGGGACTTTTCGGTATCTAAGCAAAGTTGACGGGCCTGCGGGTCGACGGCTCCGACCATGACCGTACGGGCGTTGTCCCCGATGAACCCATCACGGCGGACGACCACATCCAATGAGACCAGGTCACCGTCTCGGATGATGCGGTCGGCGGCGCCGATGCCGTGGACGATCTCGTCGTTAAGGGAGATGCACACGTACCCCGGGTAGCTGAGGCGGCCGACCACGTAACCATGGCAGGCACTTTCGCAGCCGTGTCGAGCCATCAGCCCGCGAGCGGCGGAATCCAGTCCAGCGGTGGAGATGCCCGGAACGACGAGGGTCGACAGATCATGCAGAACACGGGCCGCTGCGACACAAGCGGCGCGCATGCGACTTAAGTCTTCGGCCGACTTCAAATCGATCATCCCGGGAAAAGCTTAGCGAGCGAACGCACCCCAATGATTCAGCCCCCAAGCGACAACGCCGAGGGTGAACAGGAAGAGGCAGACCTTCTCGAGAGAACCGAGGGCGGAAACTTCGGAGTCGGTGCGGAGACCGGCAGCGGGCACTGGAATACCGCCGATGCGGCCCTTCTTCAGGAAGCCTTCGTAATTACGCTGCAAGAGATAGGTTTCCACTTGGCGCATCGTGTCGAGCATCACGCCAACGGTGATCAGACCGCCCGTGCCGCCGAGGAACGACGCAAGACGCATCGGGAAGTTGAACTGGTAGATGAAGAGATCCGGCATCAGCGCGATGGCGAGCAGGAAGATCGATCCAGCCAGCGTGAGTCGCGTCATCACGAAGTCCAGGAACTGGGCGGTGTGCTCGCCAGGGCGGACGCCGAGGATGTAGCCGTTGTTTTTCTTAAGGTCGTCGGCGATTTGCACCGGACGGAACATGATCGAGATCCAGAAGTAGCTGAAGCCGAAGATCAGTACCGAGTAGAGGGTGTAGTAGAACGCATTGCTGCGGTTGAAGAAGTCGGCCAACTCGCTCAGGAAACTTAGCGTCGGGAAATAGGTCGCCAACGGATTGAGCAGCATGGGCGGGAAGCTCATGATGGCGCCAGCGAAGATGACCGGCATCACGCCTGCGTAGTTCACCTTGAGCGGCAGGTAGTTGGTCTGCGCACCGTACATCTTGCGACCGACCATGCGCTGGGCGTACTGGATCGGAATCTTGCGGACCGCTTGGTTGATGGCGACCATCGCGGCGGTGACGACGACGAAGAGGAGAATCATGCCAGCGGCCTTCTCCCAGCCATGTGAGTTGACGGCAGCGGCACCGATTTTACCACCGAAAGTCATGTCGACGAAGGAAGTGAGAGCACCAGGGAGATCGGCGAGGATGCCGATGGTGATAAGAACCGACGTGCCGTTGCCGATACCGCGCTGGGTGATCTGCTCGCCGAGCCAAAGCATGACGATCGATCCGGAAGTCAGAAGACAAACGCCGAGGCAGACAAAGAGCGTCTTGCTCTCCATGACGACAATGGTACCGGTGAAGTTGCCCAGACCGAGAGCCTGGCCGACCTGCTGCGGATTACAGAACGCACCAAGGAGCAGTGCGGACTGGACGAGCGCGATGACGATGGTGAGGTAGCGAGAATACTGAGCGACCTTCTGGCGGCCAATCTCACCTTCCTGCTGCAGGCGCGCGATCGAAGGAACGACCGCCGACATCAGCTGCATGATGATAGAGGCGCTGATGTACGGCATGATGCCCAACGAGAACACCGCGCCCTTGAGGAGCGCGCCGCCCGTGAACATGTTGTACATTGCGACCACGCCGCCCGACGACTTGTCGGCCATGGAGTGGTAATAATCCATGATGTCCTTCGGATCGATACCCGGCAAAGGGATGTTCGCGCCGATACGGGCCACGAACACCATGGCCACGGTAGCAATCAGCCGAGCCCTGAGCTCAGGAATCCTCCAGCAGTTGGCGAAGGCCGAGAACATCGAGGACAGGGGCGATCCGAGGCTCACTCAGCGGCGGTGGCCGACTTCTTGGTCTCGATCAGAATCGCCTTACCGCCGGCTTTCTCGATTTTCGCTTTCGCGTCCTTGGAGAAACGGTGGGCCTTGACGGTGATGGCGCGCGTGAGCTCGCCGGTTCCGAGAATCTTGAGGAGCGGGGCGGACTTGCGCAGGACGCCGGCGGCGACGAGTTCTTCAAGGCCGAAGGTCTTACCTGGGAGCTCTTCGAAATCGCGCACGTTAAGCACGGCGTACTCAATGCGGTTGACGTTGTTAAAGCCGCGCTTGGGCAGACGACGGTAGAGGGGCATCTGGCCGCCTTCGAAGCCGGGACGATGGCCACCGCCGGAGCGGGCCTTCATGCCTTTGTGACCACGACCGGAAGTCTTGCCGTGACCGGTACCGCGGCCGCGGCCGAGGATCTTATGGCGGTGAGTGGAGCCCTTGATTTTGGGCAGAGAGTCGAGTTTCATGTCTGTGTGTTCCGCTTAGGCGCGGAGAGCCTTGATTTGTTCGAGGGTACGGAGCTTGGAGAGACCGTCCAAGGTGGCCTTGACGACAGCCTGGGGATTGTTGGATCCCATGGATTTCGAAAGGACATCCTTGTAGCCAGCGACTTCAAGCACGGCACGGACGCCACCGCCGGCGATGAGGCCGGTACCGGGAGCAGCCGGACGGAGCATCACGACGCCGCCGTCGGCGTGGCCGATGACTTCGTGCGGGATGGTGTTGCCACGGAGATTGACGCGAACGAGGGCGCGGTGGGCGCGGTCGGTTCCTTTGCGGATTGCATCAGGAACTTCCTTGGCCTTGCCGTAACCCACACCGACGCGGCCCTTGCCATCACCTGCCACGATGAGCGCGGCAAAGTTGAAGCGACGGCCGCCTTTGACGACCTTCGAGCAGCGGTTGATGTGGACGACCTTGTCGTTGAATTCGGAAGCAGGGGCGTCGTTGCGATTGTCGCGACGAGGACCGCGGCCAGGACCGCCAGGGCCATTGCGACGGCCGCCGGGACCACCGGGGCCACCAGGACCACGACGATCACCGCCAGGGCCGGAACGACCGGGGCCACCAGAGCCACCAGGGGCGGCGGGGGCGGGGGCGGAGGCGGCGGGAGCCGCGGCGGGGGTGTTTTCTGCGCTCATGAAATTAGAAGGTCAGGCCTGCCTGGCGGGCGGCTTCGGCGAAGGACTTGACGGTGCCGTGGTAACGGCGACCGGCGCGGTCGAAGACGACGGTCGTGAGACCGGCGGCCTTGGCCTTGGCACCGAAAACAGCGCCAAAGGCGGTCGCACCGGCGACGTTGGCTTTCAGCTTCTGGCCGCGGAGATCCTTGGAGGTGGTGGCGAGCGAGACGAGGGTCACGCCCTTGTCGTCGTCGATAGCCTGGGCGTAGAGATGCACGTGGGTCATCTTGAGGGCCAGACGGGGACGGGCGGCGGTGCCGCGCACCGTCTTGCGGATGCGCCAACGGCGCTTCTGCGTCAGGAGATTCTTCTTCTGCAGTTTCATGGAATGTTTTCGGTTCGGGCGGATTAGGCCGTCTTCTTGCCTTCCTTACGGCGGACGAATTCACCTTCGACGCGGACGCCCTTACCCTTGTAAGGCTCGACCGGCTTGTAGAGCTTGATCGAGGAAGCGACCTGGCCGACCATATGGCGGTCGGCGCCGGTGATGACCAGTTTGGTGCCATCGGTGACCACGACGTTGATGCCGGTCGGGATGGTGTAGCGGATCGGGTGGGAGTAACCGAGGGCGAGGTCGAGGACGTTGCCCTTGAGGACAGCCTTGAAACCGACGCCTTCAATCAGGAGGGTCTTGGAGTAACCAGTGGCCACGCCTTCGCACATGTTGCGGATGATGGCGCGGACGGTGCCATGGAGAGCGCCGGCGGTGCCGGGCTTCTGGACCTTGCCGTCAGCATCCTTGACCTCAGTGAGATCAGTGACGTTGACGACCTTGGCGTCGGCGACGACGCCGATCTCCTTCGGGTAGGGTTTCGAGAGTTCGCCCTTAGGTCCCTTGACGACGACGACGTTATCCTTGACGGACACGGTCACCTTTTCAGGGATATTGACGGGCTGCTTACCAATTCGGCTCATGAAGTTGCTTGTTGTAAGGGTTGGAAGGATTACCAGACCTTCGCGAGGAGCTCGCCACCGACCTTCTGGCGGCGGGCTTCGGCGTCGGTCATGACGCCACGAGAAGTGGTGAGGATGGAGACGCCCATGCCGCCGATGACTTTCGGGACGGTGCTGTATCCAGCGTAGACGCGACGACCCGGGGTCGAGACGCGCTCGATGCTGGTGATGGCGGGGACGCCGGCGACATACTTAAGGGAGAGTTCAAGGACGGGCAGGCCTTCGCGCTCGGCCTTGCGGGCGGCGGCAACGTAGCCGGCGTCGACGAGGATCTTGGCGACGCCTTCACGAAGACGGGACCACTGGACGGTGATCACGGCCTTGTTGGCCTGCGAAGCGTTGCGGATGGAGGTCAGGAAATCCCCGACGGTGTCAGTAGAAGCGGACATGGTTTTGTTTTTTCTGTTGGATTACCAGGAGGCCTTGGTGACGCCGGGAATCTGGCCGTTGAGCGCGAGCTCGCGGAAGGTGATACGGGAAAGGCCGAACTTGCGGATGAACGCACGCGGACGACCAGAGATGGAACAGCGGTTCTTCTGACGGACCTTCGACGAGCTGCGGGGCAGTTTGGCGAGGGCGCGCTGGGCTTCGTAGAAGGCTTCCTCCGTGACCTTGGGGTCGGAGAGGGTCTTCTTGAGTTCGGCACGCTTGACGGCGTACTTCTTGACGAGACGGTCGCGCTTGAGGGCGCGCTGGATGACGGACTTCTTGGCCATGCTGGTAAGGGGTGGGAGGGTTAGGCTTTGGCGGCGGCGGCGGTGGCGGTGGCCGCATCGGCGGCGCTGGAGCGACGGAACGGCATGCCGAGGAGGCGGAGCAGTTCGCGGCCTTCGTCGTCGGTGTTAGCGGAAGTCACGATGATGATGTCCATGCCGATGTTGGCGCGCTGGGAACCATCAGCCTGAGTCTCAGGGAAGATGGTGTGGTCGGAGATGCCGAGCGAGTAGTTGCCGCGTCCGTCGAGACGGTTGGAGGTACCGCGGAAGTCGCGGATCATCGGGAGGGCGACCGCGGTAAGGCGGAGATAGAACTCCCACATCCGAGCGCCGCGGAGGGTGACGACGCAGCCGAGGGGCATGCCTTCGCGAACCTTGAACGCAGCGACCGACTTGGAAGCCTTGGTGATGATCGGCTTCTGGCCGGAGAGCTTGGTGATGTCCTTGACGACTTCGGCCATGTGGCCCTTGTCGGCTTCTGCCTTGAAGGCGGAATTGAGGACGATCTTCTGCAGGTTCGGGACCTGATGGATATTCTTGTAGCCACGGCTCTTGGTGAGCTCGGGGACGACCTTCTCGAGGTAGTACTTCTTCAGATAAGGAACGGATGCCATTTTCGTGTTAATTCTCGGGTGGTTTCGTCGGGATTACTTCTTGGCGGCCTTGGCCGGCTTCTTGGCGCGACGGGCGTCCCAAAGGGAGCCGAGCATCACGTTAGAGCGATGGATGGGAGCCTCACGCTCGGTGATGCCGCCCTGTCCGTCCTGGGTGCGCTTCAGGTGGCGCTTGACGAGGTTCAGGCCCTCGATGGTGACGCGTTCGTCAGCACGGTTGTAGCTGACAATCTTGCCACGCTTGCCTTTTTCGGCGCCGGAGATGACGACGACTTCGTCACCCTTCTTGATGTCGGTCTTGGACATGGTTGTTCAGAGTACCTCGGGAGCGAGGGAGATGATCTTCATGAAGTTCTTGCTGCGGAGTTCGCGAGCAACGGGCCCAAAGATACGGGTGCCCTTCGGATTGCCGTTTTCATCGAGGATGACGACGGCATTGGTGTCAAAGCGCAGGTAGCTGCCATCCGCACGGCGGATAGGGGCGACGGTCCGGACGATGACGGCGCGGCAGACGGAACCCTTCTTCACCTGGGCGTCAGGGGTGGAATCCTTGACGGAGCAGATGATGATATCACCCACGCCGGCGGTGTCTTTGAGCTGGCCGAGACGGCGGATCATGCGGACCCTGCGGGCTCCGGTGTTGTCGGCTACTTCGAGCCGGGAAAGCATCTGAATCATTGTAAGAAAGGTCTGGAGTTAGGTGGAGCCGATTAGTCGTCGATGGACTCGGAGGCGACCTTCGCAGCTTCGACGACGCGGACGACGCGCCAGCGCTTGAGCTTCGAAAGGGGGCGGGTCTCCATGATCTCGACCTTGTCGCCGGGCTTGCACTCGTTCTTTTCGTCGTGGGCGTGCAGGACGGTACGGCGCTTGACTTCCTTCCCGTAGACGGGGTGGGGAACGGTGTACTGGAAGTTCACCTTGATGGATTTGTCGCCCGTGCGGGAGGCGACGAGACCTAGGAGGGTCTTACGGTTGGAGCGGTCTTCGGACATCGGGAAATAGAGTTTAAGGATGGATTACTTCTTCTTCGCCGGGGCGGACTTACCGGAAAGGATGGTCATGCAACGAGCGACGTCGCGGCGCAGGGCGCGGAAACGGGAGGAGTTCTCGACGGCGCCGGTGGCCTTCTTGAGGCGGAGGCTGAGGAGTTCTTCGCGGGCTTCGCGGATACGCTTCTGCAATTCGGCAGGAGCCAGGGGGCGCAGGGCCGTAGCGGCGGTGGGCTTATCTTTCCGGGGGGAGGACATCGGTGAAAAGGGTCAGTTATGGGTGGTCGAGGCCTGAAGCATCAATACTTTTCGAGCTCTTCGCGGGCCACAAAGCGGCAGCGGAGCTGGAGTTTGGTGTCAGCGAGGCGCATGGCTTCGCGGGCGACCGTGATCGGCACGCCGCCGACTTCGAAGAGCATGGTGCCCGGCTTGATGCAGGCCACGTAGTACTCGACGCTACCCTTACCAGAGCCCATTCGGACTTCGGCTGGCTTCCGGGTGACCGGAGTGTGAGGGAAGATACGCATCCACATCTTGCCCTTACGCTTGAGCGAGCGGGAGATGGCGATACGGGCAGCTTCGATCTGGTTGGCCGGGACGCGGCCACGATCGAGGGACTGGATACCGAAGTCGCCGAAGGAAAGCGTGTTGCAGGCCGTGGCGTTACCACGGATTTTGCCCTTGCGGTGCTTGCGCCACTTGGTGCGAGCGGGTTGGAGATTGGCCATGTTGGTCTAGAAGGTGAAGGGTTGGAGGGATGGCTTAGAACTCGGAGTCCTTAGAGCAGATCCAGCACTTGATGCCGACCTTGCCGGCCAGGGTGCGGGCTTCGGTGAAACCGTAGTCGATGTTCTCGCGAAGGGTGTGGAGGGGCACGCGACCGACGCGGGCGGACTCAACGCGCGCGATTTCAGCGCCACCGAGACGACCGCCGAGGCGGATACGAATGCCATCGGCACCGTTGGTCATGGTGGTCTGGACGGCCTTCTTCATGGCGCGACGGAAGGAGATGCGGCGTTCGAGCTGCAGGGCGATGTTCTCGGCGACGAGCTGGGCCACGAGGTCGGGGCGCTTCACTTCGTTCACTTCGAGGATGATGTCGTCGATGCGGGCCTTGCCGGCTACCTTCTGGATCTCGGCGCGGAGGTTCTTGAGTTCATCGCCCTTGCGGCCGATGACGACGCCCGGGCGGGCGGTCCAGATACGGACGCGGACCTTCTGGCCGGCGCGTTCGATGAAGATGCGGGGCACGGCGGCCTGGCGGAGCTTCTCCTTGAGGAACACGCGGATGCGATAGTCCTCGAGGATGTTAGCCGGGAAATCGCGCTTGGTGGCGTACCAGCGGGATTCCCAGTTGCGGCGGACGGCTAGACGGAAGCCGATTGGATTTACTTTCTGGCCCATGTTTCGGAAATTACTTGGTGGCGGAACCCAGAGACACGCGGATGTGGCTCATGGATTTATGGATAGGGTGAGCGGAACCGCGGGCGGCTGGCATCGAACGCTTGATGACCGGACCCTGATTGACCGTAGCGGAGACGATCACGAGATCGCTGCTGGAAAGGTTGTGGTTGTTCTCGGCGTTGGCGATCGCGCTGGCGAGCGTCTTGCTCAGGAGGCGGGCGGACTTGCGCGGGATGAAGCGGAGGAGCTGGACGGCTTCTTCAGCGGGGAGGCCCTGAATCTGGCGCGCAACTTCGCGGACCTTCTGGGGCGACATACGGGCAAAACGGGTGGTGGCGTGGACTTCCATGACGGTGGTAAAGGTTGGGTTAGATGCGGGGGTTGGCGCGGGGGGTGACGAGGTCGCCGGCGTTGATGCCAGCGGAGTTGTCGAGGGAGAGGATGAGGGCGACCGAGCGGTGCAAACCGGCTTCGGCGATGACGAGGGCGCCGAAGGCGCGACCGTCACGGCTCACGTTGCAGACCGTACCAGGGCGGAAGCCGCGGTCGTGTCCGCCATCCAAGACAACCAGATCCGTCGCGCGGGCGGTGATGACCGCGACGACCGGAGCCTTGCCATCCGCTTCGGCCGCACCAAGCGCACGGACTTCCGCGCCGACCGCGGTGGCGGTGACGAGAAGAGCGGACATGGTGAGGACGTTGCGCACAGGGTGGATTACTGGGCTTCCTTACGAGAAGGCTGGGTGTGCTGGCGGAAGGTGCGCGTAGGAGCGAACTCGCCGAGCTTATGGCCAACCATATTTTCCGTCACATAGACGGGGACGAAGGCCTTGCCGTTATGGACTTCGAGATTGAGACCAATGAAGTCTGGGGTGACCGTCGAGCGGCGCGACCAGGTCTTGATCGGCTTACGGCTGTTCGCCTTCTGGGCGACGGTGACTTTGTCGACCAGGTGGGCGTCGACATAGAAACCCTTTTTGCGGGAGCGTGCCATGTTATGAGAAGATTAGGAAGGGTTAGACCTGCTTCACCTTGCGGCCGTTACGGCGCAGGATGATTTGGTTGTTGGAGGCCTTCGCCTTGGTGCGGGTCGGGAAGCCCTTGGCGAGCTGGCCCCACGGGGATTTGAGGTGCTGACGACCGCCGCCACCCTTCTTCTTGCCGCCGCCACCGCCGTTCGGGTGGTCGACAGGATTCATGGACATACCACGCTGACGAGGACGGATGCCCTTCCAGCGGCTGCGGCCGGCCTTACCGAGGCTGGCGTTGTGGTGGTCGACGTTGCCGACGATGCCCACGGTGGCGCGGCAATCGGCGTTAAGGTAGCGCTGTTCACCGGAAGGCATGCGCAGGATGGCACGACCTTCCTCGAGACCGAGGAGCTGGGCGAAGCCGCCGGCGGAGCGGGCGAGCTGACCACCCTTGCCGGGTTCGATCTCGATGCAATGGATGAAGGTGGCCGGAGGGATCAGGCTCAGGGGCAGGGAAAGGCCGGGGGTGAGCTGTTCCTGGGCGGTGTTGGTGCTGACGACCTTGTCGCCGACCTTGAGGCCATCCGGAGCGAGGATGTAGTTCAGGGTCTTATCGGCGTACTCGATGAGGGCCAGGTGGGAGGTGCGGTTCGGATCGTACTCGATACGGAGCACGGTGGCCGGGGAGTCCAAGCGGTCGCGACGGAAGTCGATAGCGCGATAGAGCTTCTTGTGACCTCCGCCACGGCGGCGGGAGGTGATGCGGCCGTAACAATTACGGCCCATCGCGCGGTGCTTGAACTCGGTGAGTGAGCGCTCGGGGCGACCGGCGTGCAGGCCCTCGGTCTTAACGCGCACAAGGAAGCGCGTACCGGGGGTAATAGGACGATGAGTGATGATGGGCATGGCGTTGCTGCTCCGAGATTAGGCGAGTGAGATGACGTCACCCTTCTTCAGGGTGACGATGGCGCGACGAGAGTTCGTCTCGGTGTAGATCGAACCACCAGAGAGGCGGCTGCGGCGCAGCTTGCCCTTGCGGATAAGGATGTTGATTTTTTCGACGGTTACCTTGAAGGAGGCCTCGATGGCCTTCTTGATCTGGGCGCGATCGGCGCCAGGGAAGACCTCGAAGACGTACTTGTTGGCTTCGGCGAGGCCGGAGGCCTTTTCCGTGAGGATTGGGCGGCTGATGATTTCAGAAGCGGGCTTCATGGGATGACAGGCTTAGTTTTTGGCGCGCTCGAGGACCTTATTGAGGCCGTCTTCCGAGATCAGGATGCGCGGGGTGCGCACGAGATCGAGAGCGTTGAGATTGGAAGAATTAGAGAAGATGGCGCGGCTCAGGTTACGGCTGGCGCGGACGACGTTGTCGGACCAGGCGGTGTCGACTACGAGGAGGCGCTTGCCGGCTGGGCTCACATTGGTGAGCACCTTGGCGAAGAGCTTGGTCTTGGGCTGGGCAACTTCGAACTTTTCGATGACCGAGATGCCACCGTCGGCGGCGAGCTCGAAGAGCGCGCGCTGGAGGGCGATCTTCTTGGCCTGAGCGGTGATGGTCTTGGACCAGTCGCGCGGGCGAGGGCCGAAGACGACGCCACCCTTGAACATCTGGGGGGCACGCTTGTCGCCGTGGCGGGAACCGCCGGAACCCTTCTGCGGCAGGACCTTCTTACCAGAGCCAGCGACTTCGCCGTAATCCTTGGTCTTGGAGGTACCCTGGCGCTTATTGGCCTGGTAGGAGACAATCACCTGCTTGAGCAGGGCGACGCCCTTGGAGCCTTCGAAGGAAGGAATATCGAATTCCTTTTCGGTGAAGGCGGAGCCGTCGGACTTATAAACTTTGAGCTTCATAGCGCTGAGATGCTTGATGGGTTACTTGGCGGCGATGGCCTTCTTGGCCGGACGCACGAGGACGACCTCACCGTTGGCGCCGGGGAAGCTGCCCTTGATGAGGAGGAGGTTCTTTTCCGCGAGGACTTGGACGACGCGGAGATTCTGGACGGTGCGCTGCACCTGGCCCATGTGGCCAGGCATTTTCTTGCCCTTAAAGACGTGACCAGGAGTCTGACGCATGCCGATCGAGCCGATTCGGCGGTGCATCATGTGACCGTGGGAGTCAGGCTGGCCATCCATGTTGTAGCGCTTGACGACGCCCTGGAAGCCGCGGCCCTTGACGGTGCCGACGACGTCGACCATCTCGCCGGCGGTGAATTTCTCGACAGTGATGATATCACCGACCTTGGCCTGCGTGGCGCCGGGCTGGCGGATTTCGTGAAGATGGGTGTGAGGAGCAACGCCCGCCTTGCGGAGGTGGCCGACTTCGCCGGCCGTCATGCGACTTTCCTTCTGGGGGCCAAAGGCGATCTGGACGGCATCATAGCCATCCTTGTCGACGGTCTTTACCTGGGTAACGGGACAGGGGCCCGCTTGGACGACCGTGACAGGGACGAGGTTGTTGTCCGCGTCATAGACCTGGGTCATTCCGATTTTCTTACCGAGTAGCTGGTGTTTCATTTTTCTAAGAGGCAGGTGGCGTTTCCGCCGTTTGGTCATTGCTGACCTGCATTAGGCTTAGGATTTCTTGCGAAATCTTGGTCCTGATAGAGGGGCTTGGACGTCCTGCGTTGGGTTGGAGGTTAAGGTGGAGGGTTGAAGAGTTAGACTACGATGTTGATGTCAACCCCAGAAGGCAGGTTGAGCTTCTTCAGTTCGTCCACGGTCTGGGCGTTGGGCTCCATGATCTCGATCAGGCGCTTGTGCGTGCGGATCTCGAACTGGTCCATGGACTTCTTGTCCACGTGGGGGGAACGGTTGACGGTAAGGCGAGAGATGTCGGTCGGCAGCGGCACGGGGCCAGTGACGCGGGCGCCCGTGCGCTTGGCGGTGTCGACGATCTCGTTGGCGGACTGTTCGACCATGCGGTAGTCGAAGCCCTTGAGCTTAATGCGGATTTTGGTGCGGGCCATCGGGAAGGGAGTTGGGGGTGAGATTAGGTGCGGGCCGGGGCGCGGGAAGAGGTCTCGACGACCTGCTTGAGGATCTGCGCAGGAACCTGCTCGTAATTAGCGGGCTCCATAGAGAAGGAGGCGCGGCCCTTGGAGAGGGACCGGACATCCGTAGCGTAGCCGAACATCTCCGCCAGCGGGACGCGGGCATCGATGTTGCAAAGGCCCATCTTGGTTTCCATGCCCTGGATTTGACCACGGCGGCGGTTAAGGTCGCCCATGATGTCGCCCTGGTATTCTTCCGGGGTGACGACTTCGACCTTCATGATGGGCTCGAGGAGGATCGGCTTGGCTTCCTTCATGGCTTCCTTGAAAGCGAAGATGCCGGCCATCTTGAACGCCATTTCGTTCGAGTCCACTTCGTGGAAGGAACCAAAGACGATGCGGGCCTTGAAGTTGATGACAGGGTAGCCAGCGACAGTGCCATTATTGGCGGCTTCGCGGATACCTTCGATCGCGGGCTTGATGAATTCCTTAGGGATGACGCCACCGACGATCTCGCTGATGACTTCCTCGGGCTTTTCGCCAGCAACGCGCGTGGCGACTGGGTTGGGTTCGAGTTTGATCTCGACGTGACCGTACTGGCCACGTCCACCCGACTGGCGGATGAACTTACCCACGCCTTCGGAAGCCAGGTTGATGGTCTCGCGGTAGGAAATCTGCGGCTTGCCGGACTTGGCTTCGACGCGGAATTCGCGCTTGAGGCGGTCGACGATGATTTCGAGGTGGAGCTCGCCCATGCCGGAGATGAGGGTCTGGCCCGTCTCAGGATTCGAAGTGACGCGGAAGGTAGGATCTTCTTGGGCGAGACGCTGCAGGCCGATGGAAAGACGCTCTTGGTCACCCTTGGAATTAGGCTCGATGGACATCGAGATAACGGGCTCAGCAAAGGTGGTCTTCTCGAGAATCAGGTCGTCTTCGGCGGTCAGGGTGTCGCCCGTGATGATTTCCTTAGGTCCGATGATCGCGCAGATGTCACCCGAGTAGGCGACTTCAATTTCTTCGCGGTCCATCGCGCGCAGGAGCACGATACGCGAGATGCGCTCGTTCTTGCGGGTGCGAGGATTGTAGAGGGCTTCGCCCTTCTTTAGCTGGCCACGGTAAACGCGGTAGAACACGAGCTGACCGACGTGCGGGTCGGACCAAAGTTTGAAGCAAAGGCCAGTAACCTTGGCTTTGTCGTCCGGACCAATCGTGATTTCCGTGTCGCCGTCGTCGGTGAACGCCTTCTGGGGGCGCATGTCGATCGGGGAAGGCAGGAAGTCGACAACGCAGTCGAGGAGCATCTGCACGCCCTTGTTTTTGAAAGCGGAGCCAGGAATGACGCCGATAAAGTTAAGGGACAGGGTGGCCTTACGGATGCCCGTGCGCATTTCTTCGATGGTCACTTCATGGCCGTCGAGGTACTTGGCGGCGAGGACGTCGTCGAAGTCAGCAAGACCTTCGATGAGCTTAGTGCGCCAGAGCTTAGCTTCTTCCTTCTGCTTCTCGGGGATTTCGATCGTGTCGAACTTCATTCCCTTCGGGTCAGTCTCGTCGTAAAGGTAAGCGACGTTCTTGATCAGGTCGATCATGCCCTTAAAGTCTTCGCCTTGGCCAATCGGAATAAAGAGGGGGTGGGCGTTGCCCTTGAGCTTCTCGCGGATGTCGTCGACGGCTCCGAAGTAGTCGGCACCAGTGCGGTCCATCTTATTGACGAAGGCGACGCGCGGGACGCCGTACTTGTTCATCTGGCGCCAAACGGTTTCAGACTGGGGCTGCACGCCAGCGACGGCGCAGAAAACGGCAACGGCACCGTCAAGGACGCGGAGCGAGCGCTCCACCTCGGCCGTGAAGTCCACGTGGCCGGGGGTGTCGATGATGTTGATACGGTGATCAATATTTGCGAAATGACCTTCCTTGGTCTTCCAGCCAGCGGAGATGGCGGCCGCGGTAATCGTGATACCACGCTCGCGTTCCTGTTCCATCCAGTCGGTGGTGGCGGTGCCATCGTGCACTTCACCCATCTTGTGCACCACGCCGGTGTAGAAGAGGATGCGCTCCGTCGTGGTCGTCTTGCCGGCGTCAATATGCGCGGCAATACCAATGTTACGCGTGTGCTCCAGGGGGAAAGCACGGGTCGGAGAATTGAGAGAAGAGAGGGTGGACATGGTCGGGACCAGGTATCGGCCTAAAATAGATTCAGTCAGAGATTACCACTTAAGGTGGGCAAAAGCACGATTGGCCTGGGCCATCTTGTGCGTCTCTTCGCGCTTCTTCACCACGTTGCCGGTGTTGTTGTAGGCGTCGACAAGCTCGGCCGCGAGGGCTTCGGACATCGTGGTTCCCTTGCGGCCAGCGGCGGCGGCGGCGACCCAGCGCAGCGCGATGCTGTTCTGGCGCTCAGGGGAGACTTCAACCGGGACCTGATAAGTGGCGCCACCGACGCGACGGCTCTTCACTTCGAGCTTCGGACGACAGTTCTCGAGGCCGCCGAGCAGCAGCTCGACGGGATTGCCCTTCATCAGCTTTTCGCTGACCTTCTCGATCGCACCGTAGACGATACCTTGGGCGATGGACTTCTTGCCGGACTTCATCACGACGTTGATGAGCTGGCTGATGAGGGGGGAGCCGTAACGGGCGTCCGGGAGATGGGCGCGCTTGGCTGCTTTGCGACGACGAGACATATTCTAAGGGAGTTGGGTGCGGAAACGGATTAAGCCTTCTTTTCCTTCGGACGCTTGACGCCGTACTTGGAACGGGAGCGACGACGCTTCTCGACGCCGGAGCAGTCGAGAGGTCCGCGGACGATGTGGTAGCGCACGCCGGGGAGATCCTTCACGCGGCCACCACGGACGAGGACCACCGAGTGCTCCTGGAGCTTATGGCCTTCGTCGGGAATATAGGAGATGACTTCCTGGCCGTTGGTCAGGCGCACCTTGGCGACCTTACGCTGAGCCGAGTTCGGCTTCTTCGGCGTACGGATCATAACCTGCACGCAGACGCCGCGGCGGAAGGGCGAGTTATTCAAGGCAGGCGACTTCGACTTGGCCTTGGGTTGGACACGCGGTTTACGGACGAGCTGGTTGATGGTAGGCATGGACCTCGGTAAATTGGGAAAAGAGTGTTTGGGCATAGGGGTCGAGGCCCCTCATGCAAGAGGAAAGTGCGGGGATTTTAAGGTTTCTTTACTCCCCTTCCTGCCCCGCCCCTCTTTCGTCTTTTTTGGCGGGACAATTCCGATGCCCACGCCATTACTCGAAACCCCTCCCATGCTGTCCACCCGCCTGACCTTCGTCCTTCTTCTCGGGATGTCCACCCTCACGGGTCTGGCGCAGAGCCCGCTTCCGCCCCCGGCCGCCCAAAAGAGCCCAGCCCCCGCCAGCAAAGCGGCCGAAGAAGATGCTGAAATTATCGTTTTGGCCGGCCTCCCTCAGCTCAAGGAAAAGGAAGCCATTCTGAGTTATGCCCGCCAAACCTACATTAAAGCGGATCTGATCAAGGATAAGCCCCTGCTCCAAATCATCCGCCTGTCCCTGGCTAAACTCGAAGATCAGCCCGATAATGCGGCCAAAATCCGCCAAGAACACCTCGTCCAGTTAGCGGAATACTTCACCAAGCAGGCGATGGCCGCCCAGGACGCCGGTCAAATGGCCGACGCCCTGCGCCTGGCCCAGGTCGCCATCCGCTGCAATCCAGGTAATGCAAAGTCTAAGTTGTTCTATGCCAACTTTTTACATAATATTGCAGGCCGAACCGACGACGGCATCCAGACCCTCAAACATGGCCTGGAATTCCTGCCCGTCGACGACCCCCTCACCAAGGACTATCTGGAGCGCTATTTCCAGCTTCTCCAAGCCCGGGAGCGCGACCAAGAAGTCATCGACGAGAGCCTGAAGCTGATTCAGGTCACGAAAAACATGCCGGTCTACATGCGCGACTCGCTCTCAATGTCGGCCGCCACCTCGCTCTACTGGGTCGGCAAATACCCCGACGCGGTCAATATCATCAATGCCAGCAGTCTGGATACGCTACCCAACGGCCTGCTCCTCAAGGCCCGCGCGCTCTTCGAAGGCGGCAAGACCCAGGAATCCATCAATCTACTTGAGGCGAAGACCTCTGCCTTCAAAGGGGCCGGCCGCGACGCGGTCCTTTCGCAGCTCGCCCGCTTCCATATCCTGCTCGGCCAGCACAAAATGGCCTTGGCGGTGACGATGGAGCGCATCTCGGCTGATGAAAAGGCCCCCTTCCCTCACATCCAGAAACTGCAGCTGCTCGACCGGCTCGGCCTCAGGGATGAATTCGACAAGGAGCTCCGCCTCATCTTCGCGAACTACGCCGGCAACTCGGCGCCGATGATCGCGCTCGCCAACTTCGCCGCCGAAAAAGGCTACGCCGAACTCACGGGCGCTCTCGCCAACTCCGCCGCTCAATACGGCCTCGAACGCGCGACCTTCGCCGCACTTCACCTCGAAGCGATCCTCAACGGCCCGGAGCCCGGTCAGGTCATTGTGCAATATCAGCAGATTATCGCTGCCGATAAAGCCTTCTTCAAATCCAACGAAGCCATCGTGCAGGCACTTATCGCTATCGCCTACCACGCCCGCCAGAAGCCCGATGCGGTAATCGCGAAGCGCGACCGCGATATCGGTGACCGCTACCTCATCGAATTCCTGAAGTCCAAGGACCTCGGCCCTGAAGCCTACCGCTCCGTCGGTCGCCACCTGCGCGCAATCCGCGCGGGCGACGCCGCGGTGCGCGTGCTCGAAGCCGGCATCGCGCTCTATCCGCGCCACTCGCAGCTGCGCGCCGATACCATCTCCGCCCGCATTCTCGCCGGCCAGACGGAGACTTACGGCACGCGCAAGTCCGTCGCCGACGAACTCGAGCTGTTGCTCACCCTGCGCCGTCCTTCGCCTGCGATCTGGCAGGAAGCCGTCTCGTGGCTCCGCTCCGAGTCGAATTTGCCCGCCGATCGCCAGCGCAAGCTCGAGGCGGCGATGTCCCCACTGATTCGCAGCAACCTCGACCCCGAGGCGCTCGCCGGCCGCTGATCGTCCGATGACACTGCTACGCCGACGCGATGAGCTCATCGCGGAGCTCGAACCTTTCGCGGACCACCACGAACGCTTCCAATACGTGATCGACCGTGCCAAGGCCGCCCCCGCCCTGCCCGCCGCCGTCAAACTCGACGCCTTCCTGATCGAAGGCTGCACCTCCAACCTCTGGCTGGTGCCGTCCCTCGAAGCCGGCGTCTGTCGCTTCCGTTGCGACGCCGATTCACTCATCACCAAGGGCATCGCGAGTCTGGTCTGTGAATTCTACGACGGTGCTCCGCCGCAGGAAGTCGCCGCCACCGACGCGGACTTCCTTTCTGCGGTCGGTATCACGCAGCACCTTTCACCCAACCGCCGCAACGGCCTGACGAACCTCGTCGGCAAAATTCGTGCCTTTGGTCGGGCCACCGCCCAATCCTGATAAGCCCCATCGGCGTGGCTTAAGACCGGAGATAGTCGTGGTTGGGATTTGCGCCCAGAGCGGTCGCGGATGAGATGAAGGCATGAGCCAGCTGGAATCCTCCGCACCCGACCGACGTCTGCTCGGACTGTGCCTGCTCACGCTGGGCTGGTCCGTCCTGGTACTCCAAGCCGGCGGCTTCACCACGAGCATCCGCGCGGGTATGGCCTTCCTCGACTGGCCTCTCTCCAACGGCTCGGTCAACCCTCCGGGTTGGCTCACGGAGATCGACAAATTCGCCGAGCACTCCCACCGCCTCGCGGCTGCGGTCCTCGGCTTGCTCTGCATCGCGATCGCCTTCGCCCACGGCTTCCTCGAAAATCGACGCGCGATTCGGCTCGCGGCTTACGCGCTCGTCGGCCTGGTCGTCTTACAAGGTATGCTCGGCGGACTCCGCGTGCTCCTTGACCAGCTCAACGTCGGTGGCGACGGCAACTTCAAGGCCGTGGCCTTCGCGGTCGGCCACGCGGTCAACGCCCAGCTCACGCTTGCGCTCCTCGCCATCATCGCCCTAGCCCACACTGTCGCCTGGCATCAAGCCCACCGCACCGCACCGCGCTCCCTCTTCCGTGCCGGCGCTGGCGCCGCCGCGCTCACGCTCTCGGTCATCGTCATCGGCGCGGTGATGCGTCAAGGGCACTTCACGCTTTGGGTCTCCTCCCCTTCCGACGGTCTGTTCATCCCCTCCATCGGCACGGGCGTCGTCTGGTGGGTCAACCTACTCCATCGCGGCGGCGCCCTCCTCGCCGGTGCGGCGGTGCTCTTTTTCGCCGTCCAGCTGGCCCGCCATGGCTTCCCGCTCTTACGCTGGGCGTCGTTGGTCGCACTCGTCTTCCTGCAGGTCCTGCTCGGCATCCTGAGCATCCAACTCCCGCTCAACCCGCACGTCCGCACGGTGCACCTCGTCGTCGGCGCTGCCCTCTTCTCCTCCCTCTGCGCAGCGGTGATACTAGCCCGACGTTCGACCGCGCAACCGGCCGCCTGAGCCGTGGCGACTGATTTACCTTTAACCCGTCGCGCAAAACCGCCACGACAAGACCGATGAGCGAACGCGCTGGATCCGTGCCTGCCGCCTACTGGGAGCTGACCAAGCCCCGGCTCTCGTTCCTTTCCGTCCTCACAGCGCTGGCCGGCTACTTCTGCAGCGAACCGAGCCAGGCCACCAACCCCAAGGTGCTCGTCTCGCTGGCGATCGGCACGGCCCTCGCCGCCGGCGGCTGCGGCGCGATTAACATGTGGTGGGACAGTGAACCGGACGCGAAGATGGAACGGACCCGCAACCGTCCCATCCCCGCCGGCATCATCCGCCCCGGTGCAGCCCTGCTCTTCGGTATGCTGCTTCTTTCGCTCGGCGTGGTGCTGGTCTGGAACGGAGCCAACGCTCTCGCCGGCGCACTCACGGCCGCCACGGCGGTTTCCTACCTCCTCCTCTACACACCCCTGAAATCGGTGACTTCTTGGTGCACGCTGGTCGGTTCTCTGCCCGGCGCCATCCCTCCGATCATCGGTACGGCCGCCAAGCTTGGCCAAAGCGGCGAGCCGCACATCGACCGCATGGGATGGTTGCTGTTCGCGTTGCTATTCTTCTGGCAGATCCCGCACTTCATGGCCCTCGCTTTCCTCTGGCGCGAGGACTACGCCCGCGGCGGTTTCAAGATCGTCACGGTCGGCGACCCGTCCGGCCGCTCGGCGTCGATCTGGGCGATAGCCTTCATCCTACCGATGATCGTCGTGGCCGGCGAAATCGTCCGCACATTCTTCGATCCGGCCTGCACGGCCTCCCTGAAGGGCTGGGCAAGCCCCTTCCTCTGGGTCTCGTTCATTGCCGGCGTCTGGTTCTTTAAGCTGACCCTCGAGTTCGCCCTGCCGCAACGCCGCGCCGCCATCGCCAAGCCGCTCTTCCTCGCCTCAATCCTGTATCTGCCCGTCGTCCTGTTGACTCTGACGCTGAACCGGATTTTCTGAGGCCATGGATGCGCGCGCCGACAAGGACCGCCTGCGGGCGGAACTCAAGGCCCGCCGCATGGCTCTGACGCCCCGTGAATTACAAGTCGCCGGTGACACGGCCGCCCGCCTAGTCACGCAGCTCCCAGAATGGAAACAGGCGAAGACGGTCTGCCTCTACGCGTCTTTCGGTGGCGAACTGCCGACCGACGCGCTAATGCTGCTCGCGCTGCTGGAAGGCAAACGCCTCCTGCTCCCGCGCGTGACGAACAAAACGACACTCGTCCTCCACGAAGTCACCGACCTCGCCGCCCTCCAGCCTTCGCGCCTTGGTATCCGTGAACCGAAGCCAACCACGCCAGTCGCGACGCTGGCCGACGCCGGGCTGATCCTCGTGCCGGGCCTAGGCTTCGACGGCACGGGCCGACGCCTCGGATTTGGCGGCGGCTTCTACGACCGCCTGCTAGCCAAGCCACCCCGCAAGACCTTCCTGCTCGGCCACGCCCACGCCTTCCAGCTGGTGTCGCGCCTCCCCGACGAGCCGCATGATATTAAAGTTAAGGCGGTCGCTACCCCGCAGGGCGTGATTCGCTGCCGAGTGCGTTAGCAGGTTTGCCAAGAGGGCGGATTCCTGTCCGATGGAGGGTCCGATGTCCGCCCCCCGACCAGACGCCATCCGCCTCCGTGGCGTCCGCCAGAATAACCTAAAGGGGTTCGATGTGGACATCCCCGTCGGCAAGTTGGTCGTGGTCACGGGCCTCAGCGGTGCCGGCAAGTCGTCGCTGGTCTTTGATACGTTGCACGCCGAAGGCCAACGCCGCTACGTCGAAACGTTCAGCCCCTACGTCCGCCAGTTCCTCGAACTGCTCCCGTCGCCAGCCCTGGACTCCGCGGAGAACGTCCGCCCGTCCGTCGCAATCAAGCAAGGCAACGTGGTCCGCACCTCGCGCTCGACGGTCGGCACGATGACGGAGCTCTGCGATTGGTTCAAAGTCTGGTTCGCCCACCGCGCCGACCTCATCGACCCGGCCAGCGGCAAAGTTATCGTCCCGCGCGGCCCCGACGCCGCCTGGCAGGACTCGCTGGCGCGCTTCATGGGCCAATCCCTTTCACTCGCCTTTGCGGTCTCGAAACCAGAGACACTGGGATGGAAGACGATTGCGGAAGAATTCGCCAAGGCGGGCTTCAGCCGCGCATTCGCCTCGGGCCAGCGTATCCGCCTGACCGAAGACGAGATTCCCGCCGACGCGACCGAACTGCTCGTCATCCAGGACCGCGTCACGATCGCAACCGACCAGGCCTCGCGCTTCCATGAAGCAGCCCTCGCGGCCTTCCGCCTCGGCGGCGCCCGCCTCCGCCTGCTCGACGACCAAGGCCACGAACTCTCCCGCTACAGCGAAGCCCTCGAGTCGCCGATTGATGGACGCAAGTTCCGCCCAGCCTCGCCGGCGCTCTTCTCCTTCAACTCACCCGTCGGAGCCTGCCCAGAGTGCCGCGGCTTCGGCCGCGTCATCGGCCTCGACTGGAACAAGATCATCCCGAACCCAGCCCTGACGCTCGCCGAAGGCGCCATCGCCTCGTTCCAAGGTAACGTCTACGGCGAATCGCAGAAAGACCTCGTGCGCGCTTGCCGCAAGGCGGCCATCCCGCTCGACGTGCCGTGGAAGAAACTTTCCGCCGCGCATCGCAAATTCGTCGAGAACGGCGAACCCGGTTACGTGCCGGGCGAATACGATTCGAAGTGGTATGGCATCCGCGGCTTCTTCCGCTGGCTGGAAGGGACGAGCTATAAGATGCACGTACGCGTCTTCCTCTCGCGCTGGCGCGCCTACGAATCCTGCCCGAAATGCCACGGCCGCCGCTTCCGAGAGGAGTCGCTCTTCTGGCGCTGGCAGGGCAAATCCCTGCCCGAACTCTACGCTTCGCCGGTCTCGGACCTGCGCACGCTGCTCGCGCCCCTCGCACCGAAAGATTCGCGCCACCCGGCGGACCACGCACTCGAAGCGATCCTCGCTCGCCTCGGCTACCTCGAAGCAGTCGGACTTGGCTACCTCGCCCTCGACCGTCTCTCGCGCACGCTTTCCGGCGGCGAAGTCCAACGCGTCAATCTGACGTCCTGCCTCGGCGCCTGCCTCGCAGACACGGTCTTCGTCCTCGACGAACCGAGCGTCGGCATGCACGCCCGCGATCTTTCGCGGATGGTCGGCATCCTCCGCAGTCTTGTCGCACAGGGCAACACGGTGGTGGTCGTCGAACACGACGAATCCGTGATGCGTGCCGCCGACTGGCTCATCGAGATCGGCCCGCGCCCTGGCGCCGAGGGCGGCCACCTCCTCTACCAAGGCGTGCCGAAGGGCATCCTGAAGATCAAGAATTCGGCGACGGGCAACTGGCTCTCGGGTCGCCGCGTCTCCGAGCCGCGCACCCCGCGCCCGATCGGCGACACGACCGCGCGCCTGCGCGTCAGCGGCGCGACGGTGAACAATCTCCGCGACTTCGTCTGCTCGATTCCGCTCGGTCGCCTGGTCGGCCTCTGCGGCGTCTCGGGCTCTGGCAAATCAACACTGCTCCATCAGGTCATCGGCCGCCGCGATCCGGAATCAGGCGACGAAGCCAAGGAACTGAAATGGGTGAAGTTCGACAAGGAGCCAGCCGAGGTGGCGCTCGTCGACCAGTCGCCCGCCACGCGCACGCCGCGCTCCAACCCCGCTCTCTATGTCGGTGCCTGGGACGCAATCCGCACGCTGCTTGGCAACTCGGCCGAGGCGAAGGCCGCGGGCCTCACGCCCTCGCATTTCTCCTTCAATGCCGGCGAAGGTCGCTGCGAACGCTGCGGCGGCGCCGGCTGGGAGACGGTGGAGATGCAGTTCGTCTCCGACGTCGCGCTCCCCTGCCCATCCTGCAACGGCAAACGCTTCCGCGACGAGGTGCTGAGCTTCCACTACGACGGCAAGTCCGTCGGCGACCTGCTCGCGATGTCAGTGACCGAGGCGCGCAAGTTCCTCGGCGAACGCACGCCGGCCTCCGCCCAACTCGCCTGTCTGGAAGAAGTGGGACTCGGCTACCTCTCGATGGGCCAGCCGCTCACAACGCTTTCTGGTGGCGAAGCCCAGCGCCTCAAGCTGGTCCGCTATCTTTCCAAGATCGATACGCGCAAGCCTGGCGCGCTCCTGCTGCTCGATGAACCGACCACGGGCCTGCACCGCGAGGACGTCGCGCGCCTGATCGGCCTGCTCCATCGCCTCACGGAAGCCGGCCACTCACTGATCGTCGTGGAACACCACCTCGACGTGCTAAAGTCCTGCGACTGGATCCTGGAAATGGGCCCCGAAGCCGGCCCCGCCGGCGGCCACCTCGTCGCCGAAGGCACGCCCGCCGAAGTCGCCAAAGCCGGCACGGTCACGGGTCGCTTTCTCGCGCAAGGCGACGACGCCTTCGCCTCCGCGTCAACCACGGCGAGCAAACCACGTCCGACCTCCATCTCCCTGCGCGGCGCCCGCGAACACAACCTCAA
>CAMDQP010000002.1 GCA_945906115.1 Opitutus sp. GAS368 | reverse complement strand
CGTTTCGTATCTACAACGGCCGCCTGTCTAAGTCGGGCCACTTCGGGATGCGTCAGGCCCTCAAGGAAGGCCCGTTCCGCCGGGTCATCAAAAACTTTGGCCGCGATCCATCGGCGATCAGGCTTACCCTCCGCCCCCAGGCAGACGTCGCCCCAGCGGGCCCGCAGCTGGCTGACGGAGCCGGCGGACTCCAATACCTGCCGCGCCAGTTGATCGGCGTCGACGACGTTGAAGCCGAGCTCCGCAAAGCAGGCAGCCGCCGCGGACTTGCCGCAGCCGATACCGCCCGTGAGCCCGATGACCATACCCCACCCTACCTTCCCTGCCAGCCGAGGGCAAACCTCAAGCGGGGCTGGGCGAGGACTGCAGGCCGGGGCCAGCGTCGGCGGCTGGGCTAGCCGGAGACTGGGCCACGTCCGCCGCCGGAGTAGCCACCACGACGGGTCCGGCAATCGGGGTCTGGATGGAGCCAGTCTTCAGAATTTCCATCACATGCACGCCGTCGAGGGTCTCGTGCAGCAAAAGGGCCTCGGCGATCTTGCGATGGGCATCGGCGTTGTCGGCGATGAGTTTCTCGGCGCGGACATACTGGTCCTGCACGATGGCGGAGATGGCCTCATCGATACGGCGCGCGGTGGCGTCGCTGTGATTCTGGGTGCGCGAGATTTCGCGACCTAGGAAGACGGTGTCGGAGTTTTCGCCGAAGGCAATGGGGCCGAGGTCGCTCATGCCCCAGTCGCAAACCATCTGGCGTGCGAAGCGCGTGGCCTGCTTGATATCGCTCGAAGCGCCGTTGGAAATCTCGCCAGAGATGACCTTCTCGCCGATGCGGCCAGCCATCGCCATGCAGATGTAATCGAGCAGGCGCTTGCGAGAATAACCGAGAATCTCCTTGGTCGGCATGAGCATGGCCATGCCGAGGGCGCGTCCGCGCGGGATGATGGTGACCTTGTGGAGCGGCAGCGTACCGTCATCAATGAGGGCCTGCACCACGGCGTGGCCTGCCTCGTGGTAGGCAGTATTCTTGAGGTCGGACTCGTCCATGACCTTCTTGCGCTCACGGCCGTAGGAAATTTTGTCGCGGGCTTCCTCGATGTCAGACATCTCGACCTTCTCACGATTGCGACGGCCCGCATGGAGCGCGCCTTCGTTGAGGAGATTGGCCAAATCGGCGCCAGACATACCGGTCGTGATGCGCGCGACGCGCTGAAGGTCGACGGACGGAGCCAGCTGGAAGCGCTTGGCGTGCACAGCCAGCACGGCTTCGCGGCCGCGCAAATCAGGCAGGTCGACGAAGACCTGTCGGTCGAAGCGACCCGGACGCAGCAAAGCGGCATCGAGGACATCGGAGCGATTGGTGGCGCCGATGACGATCACGCCAGCCTGGCCGTCGAAGCCGTCCATCTCGACGAGCAAGGAGTTGAGGGTCTGCTCGCGTTCGTCGTTGCCGCCGCCGACGCCAGCGCCGCGCTGGCGGCCGACCGCGTCGATTTCATCGATGAAGATGATGCAGGGGGCGAGTTTACGGGCCTGCTCAAAGGTGTCGCGCACGCGGGCGGCGCCGACGCCGACGAACATCTCGACGAAGTCCGAACCGCTGATGCTGAGGAAAGGCACGCCGGCCTCGCCCGCCACCGCGCGGGCGAGCAGGGTCTTACCCGTGCCGGGAGGACCGACCATGAGCACGCCCTTTGGGATGCTCGCGCCGATTTTGGTGAAACGCTTCGGGTCTTTAAGGAAATCGACGATCTCCTTCACCTCTTCCTTGGCCTCATCGCAACCCGCGACGTCCTTGAAAGTCGTGGATTCCTTGTCGGTAGAGTTAAGACGAGCGCGGGATTTGGCGAACTGCATCGCGCCGCGATTGGCGTTCTTCAGGAACCGGTACATCATGAATAGCACCACGCCCGAAATGAGGAGCGTGGGCAGAACGTTGTAGAGGAACATCGTCCAGCCGGTCTGGGCGGGGACTTCCTTGAAGGAGTCGCGGGTGACGGAAGCTTGGAGCGCCTCGAATGCCTTTTCGGTCAGACTGCCATCGGCGAAGAAGCGCGCCTTTTCGTCGTCCTTGGCGCCCGCGACTTCGAGCTCGCCCGTGATGTGCACCCAGCGATTGTTACCGCCGGTCGGGTTAGGCTGAATCGTGAGGTTCTTGATCTTCTTCTCCTGGGCGTAAGCGAGAACTTGGGTGACCTCCAGCTTCTGGACGGCGTTACGGGATTCCGCGCCCGGGATGTTAAAAAGGGCGATGATGGCGCCCATCAGCAGCAGCCAGACCAGCACGGGTTTGGCGTTCAAACGGGGTCCGTTCTTATTATCATCCGGCTGGTCGTTTTGACTCATGGGCAGAAGGTTTAACCTAAGCAGAGGCCAAGCCAAGTCAACCGGAGAGCCCCCTTCGTGGGCCCAGCCAGCCGGGCGGATTCGGCCGGCGGCAGCCCCGGCACCCAGAGAATCTCGGAGCCGGCCAGCACCACCGGCAGAGTTTCCCGCCTTTCCGCGGGGATTTTACGGTTGATGAGCAGGTCCGACAGTTTGGCCGAACCGGGGGAGCCGAGCGGCTGATAGCGATCACCTTCCATTCGTCCTCGCCAAACAAGCGCCTCAACCGGCGCCACGACGTAGACCTCCTTGGCGGGGGAAATATCGCCGCGGGACAGACTTACCCACAGGGGCGCATCGACGTCCACGACTTCGGCAAGCAAGCCGCATTCGTCATCAGGCGAACCCATCGGCAAACGGCGCTCGGAGGGTCCGAAGGATGGTGCCTCCGTCAGGACGGAGAGCTCCCCGGCCTTTACGCGGACGACCACTCCGCGCACAGCGGACCGGGCGTCGCTCCCGGCAACGATTGCGGACGTGAGTGGTAGAAGTGATTTCGCGCTCGGGTCATTGAGCCCATGGTGGTGAAGGAACTCGCGTAAGCACTCCTGGGCCAAGGCTTCCGGGCGGTCCTTGAGCGCGCCGACGGGCATGGTGCCGGCAACTGAGACGACGCAACCTAGCTCTCTGGCCCAGCTGGCCAAGGCCGTCTGGGCCTCACCGATGATCCGGGCGGAACGGGTGAAGCCTTCGGCGTATCCAACCCCTAAGGCCGCTTCGCCCCCGTCGGCCAGCCACATACGGATGCGATTGCGGGCCGCGACAGGTAAAGCATTCGTCGCATCTTCGCGCCAAGGAATCCCGGCGGCCTGAAGGGAAGCCAGTAGGGCCGACTTCGCAATGCCGGCGGCAATCAGCGGCCGCCAGCGACGGTGGCCATCGCGAAACTCCTGCAAGGCGCGCGGAGCGGCAAGGCCCGCCAGGCCAGCCCCGCGAGCAAGGCGGAGCAGCGCGTTCTCGACGACGTCGTCGAGATGATGCGCAGTGCAAAGTAACTCGATGCCGTGCGCTTGGCGCTGTTCGGCGAAGAAGATATCGCGGGCGGAACGCAAATCCGCCTCCGAAGCCGCCCCCTGATCTTCCCTGCTTCCGAGCACACAAGGAACGCTGAGGGCGACACACAGAGCCGCGACAAAACGGGCGTCTTCCGCCGAAGCTTCGCCCCGCACGCGGTGATCGAAGTGCAGGACGCGCAAACGCGGTCGCACGGCTTCATCCGCCCAGAGCGCGCAGAGTAAATAGACCGAATCCGCGCCACCCGAGACGGCGACGGCAATGGGTTCGTTGGCTTCGGGCGGCGACGGCAAGCGAGGCAACCGCGAAGCGGCCGCGCGCAAGGCATCAGGAGTGGGCAGGCTCATCGGCACGCGTTCAGACTACGTCACACCGAAGCCCTGCCAATCCAAAGCGGACGTCAGAACGACAGCGTTTCCTTGCCGTACCAGCGACGGAGCGCTTCGGGCACGCGGACGGTACCGTCAGCCTGGAGATTGTTCTCCAAGATGGCAGCGAGGACGCGCGGTAGGCCGAGGCCGGAACCGTTGAGGGTGTGGACGAACTCTGGCTTCCCATCCTTCGGGCGGAATCGTATCCCCGCACGACGGGCCTGGAAGTCGGTAAAGTTGGAGCAGCTCGAGACCTCCAGCCAGCGCTTCTGGCCGCCGGCCCAGACCTCAAGGTCATACTGCTTGCTGTGGGAGAAACCGATGTCGCCGGCGCAGATCATCAGCACGCGGTAAGGCAGGTTGAGCTTCTGGAGCAAGCGCTCGGCGTCGCTGCGAAGGAGCTCGAGCTCTTCGAAGGACTTATCGGGGTGCGTCCATTTCACGAGCTCGACCTTGTCGAACTGGTGCAGGCGGTTCAGGCCGCGCACGTGCGCGCCCCAGCTGCCCGCTTCGCGGCGGAAGCACGGCGTGTAGCCGACGCGCTTCACGGGCAATGAGGCCTCGTCGAGGATCTCGTCGCGGAAGAAATTCGTGACCGGCACCTCGGCCGTCGGGATCAGATAGAAGTCATCGGTCTGCGCGTGGTACATCTGGCCTTCCTTGTCGGGCAGCTGGCCCGTGGCCGTGGCGGAAGCGGCGTTGACGAGTAACGGCGCGTGGACCTCGGTGTAGCCGTTGGCGCCAGCCTCCTCGAGGAAGTACTGGATCAGCGCCCGAACGAGGCGGGCCATGTCGCCGATATAGAACGGGAAACCCGCACCAGCGACCTTCACGCCACGCTCGAAGTCGATCGCCTTGCTGAACCAGGCAATATCCCAGTGAGCCTTGGCGGCCGGGGAGATCAACTGCGCGTGATCGCCCCATTCAAGGATGACCTTATTGTCGGCCTCGGTGCGACCTTCGGGCACGGAGTCGTGCGGGATGTTCGGGACGGAAAGCGCGGCGGCCTTCATCTGCTCATCGGCTTCGGAGACCTTCTTCTCGAGCTCCTTTACCTTGGCGGAAGCGGCCTTCATCTCGGCGACCTTGGCCTGGAATTCCGGCGAGCCCTTCGGCATCGCGGCCATCTCCTTGTTCGCGGCGTTCTGCGCGGAACGGGCGACCTCGAATTCGGCCACTGCGTGGCGACGGGCTTCGTCAGCGGCCAGGACAGCGTCGAGGTCGACCTGGAACTTCTTCCGGGCGACGCCCTTGCGGACGAGGTCGATATTTTCGCGAAGGAACTTGGGATCCAGCATGGTCCGACTTTGCCCAATTCCCCCGCCCGAGGGCAACGGGGAATTATCGCCCGCGCTGGATTCGGCCTGCTAGGAAGCGGCTAAGCCACAGCACCGTCTTGCGCTCGGCCCCGACCCCGAACCGCAAAGGCTCACCCCTTTCGACGGCAATCTCGACTTGGTAGGTCGTGGAGTAGGAACTACGACCGCGACTCGTGGCCTCGGTCAGACGGCAGGAAAGGACGTCGTCCCAGGCGACCGACTTGGTCCGGTAGACGCCCAAGGCTCCCGTGCGGATCGACAACTTGCCTCCGCCGAGTTCAACGACGCAGCGACCGCAGATAGTCATCACCGTAAAGCCGACGAGGAGGACTGAGCCCGCCAGGAACGGGAGGCCGAAGAGCGACATCAGGAGATTGAACTCCCCCTTGGCGATCTGCGTGCCGTAGATGCCGCCGACCGATCCGCCCGCCCAGACAAGGGTGAACGGCACGAGAAAGAAGGCGATGCAGCTGCGGGCCGACAAGATGAGCCGGAAGCCGTCCATCGTCTCCTCCAGGACCACGCCTTTCGGGAGAGCGCGCTCGGGGATGATATTCCGTTGCTCGAACGGTATCGCCTCTTGGCACGCCGCCAAAGGATGGGGCTTCTCGCAGAAGCGACAGACCGCGATGCCTTGCGCTGGCGCGAGATCGGCCACCGCAATCGGCAACCCGCATTCCGGGCAATGGAACTCCATGGCTACTTTCTGGGCGCTGGCCGATTGCCTGCCAAACAGATAAGCCCCGCAGCGCGAACTGCGGGGCCTATTTTTGCTATGCTTTCGCTTAGACTCGGCTCGCCTCGGGGGCGAAAACTTCGTCCGGACGGAAGAAACGGCGAACCTCGGCATCCGCGGCGGCGGGGCTGTCGGAGGCGTGGCAAACATTACGCATCATCTCGGTGCCAAAATCGCCACGGATGGTGCCCTTAGGAGCCACTTTAGAATTGGTCGGTCCGAGGAGTTCGCGGACGCGGGAGATGACGTTGTCGCCGACGAGGACGGCGACGATCACCGGGCGGGAGGACATGAAGGCTTCAATCTCGGGGTAGAAGGGCTTGTCGGCGACGTGGGCGTAATGCTCGCGGAGCTGAGCCGAGGTGAGACGGGCCATCTTGCTGGCCAGGATTTCGAAACCGGCGGCTTCGAAGCGGGCGAGGACGGTGCCGCACAGACGACGTTCCATGCAGTCTGGCTTAAGGATGATAAGAGTCTTTTCCATAGGGTCCCCTTTGTACTGAAGGGTCGTTTAGTATTCGGTTTTAAGGCCTAAAACACAAGCCCGAACCTTAAGAAGCCCCTGAAAACGTCCTAATTGCCCTTAAAAACGAGGCAAATCGCCTGAGCTGCGAGGGCTTTCCCCTGCCCGATCGAGTCCATCCCCTCGTTGGTCGTGGCCTTGATGCCCACCTGGGAAGGGGAAATCCCGATGATTCCGGCCACGTTGGCCTTCATCGCTTCGACGTGCGCCATGACCTTCGGGCGTTCCCCGATGATCACGATATCAACGTTGCCGACGAACCAACCACCGGCCGCCTTCGCTTCGGCGACGGCCTTTTTCACAATGACGGCGGAATCCAATCCTTTGATGGCGGTGTCGGTGTTCGGGAAATAATGCCCGATGTCGCGCAAGCCGGCGGCACCAAGAATCGCATCAGCGACGGCATGCAGCACCACGTCGGCATCGGAATGCCCATCCGGTCCGACGTCCGAAGGGATATTCACACCGCCCAGGATGCAGGGACGCCCGGCGACAAGCGGGTGGATATCATACCCGAGACCGACTCGAAAGGCTGGCTGGGGCTGGTTCATGCCCCGTTCTTAGGCGATATTACGGCCAAAGGGAAGCCCTCGCACAAAACCCTTGAAACGCCCTCCCCGAGGAGGCAATTTGTGGGCCTGACAGTCTTAAGGCGCGGTAGCCAAGTGGTAAGGCCGGGCTCTGCAAAAGCCCCATGCGTCGGTTCAATTCCGACCCGCGCCTCCAGTTTAAAACAAGAAGGGCGTCCCGAACCGGGACGCCCTTCTTCTTTCCCGACGATGAGCTTAGCGGACGGTCTTGCTGAGATTAGCGACGCCGTTGACCTTTGAGTTCACACGCAGGCGCAGGCCGTTGAGGCGAATGAAACCGGTGGCGTCGTCCTGATTGTAAGCCTTAGTCGGATCCGCCTCCATCGTGGCGATGTGCGGATTGTAGAGCGAACACGGGCTCTTGCGGCCAGCGACGTAAACGCTGCCCTTGTAGAGCTTCACGCGGACGGTGCCAGTGACGTTGCGCTGCGACTCGGTGATGAGAGCCTGGAGGGCGAGGCGTTCCGGAGCATACCAGAAGCCGTTGTAGACGAGCGTGGCGTAGCGCGGGACGAGCGAGTCGCGCAGGTTCATCACTTCACGGTCCATGGTCAGGGACTCAATCTGACGGTGGGCGAAATGCAGAATCGTACCGCCCGGGGTCTCGTAGACACCGCGGCTCTTCATGCCGACGAACCGGTTCTCAACCATGTCGACGCGGCCGACGCCATGGCGACCGCCGATCTTATTGAGGGTGCGCATGACGCCGAGGGGATCGAGCTTCTTGCCGTTGACGGCGACGCAGTCGCCCTGGCGGAACTCGAGTTCGGCGTACTCGGGCTTGTCTGGTGCGTCTTCCGGGGAGACGGAGAGCTTGAACATGGCCTTGTTCGAAGGATGGAAAGCGTCCATCCACGGGTCCTCGAGGATGCCGGCCTCAAACGAGATATGGAGGAGGTTGCGGTCGGAGGAGTAAGGCTTCTTAGCACTGGCCTCGACCGGGATCTTGTTGTCGGCGCAATAAGCAATCATCTCGGCGCGACCGGGGAAATCCTTGCGGAAGGCTTCGTTGCGCCAAGGGGCGATAATCTCGAGATCAGGGGCGAGGGCGGCGCAGGTGAGCTCGAAGCGGACCTGGTCGTTGCCCTTGCCGGTGGCACCGTGGGCGATGGCAGTGGCGCCTTCCTTGCGAGCGATTTCGACCATGCGCTTGGCGATGAGCGGGCGCGCGATGGAGGTACCGAGGTAGTACTGGCCTTCGTAGATGGCGCTGGCCTGCATCATCGGGAAGATGAAATCGCGAGCGAACTCGGCCTGAAGGTCGTCGACGTAAAGCTTGGAGGCACCGGTCTTCATGGCCTTCTGCTTAAGCCCCTTGAGTTCGTCTTCCTGGCCGATGTCGGCGCAGAACGCGATCATCTCGGCGTTGTACTTATCCTTAATCCAGGAAAGGAGGACGGAGGTGTCGAGGCCACCGGAGTAGGCTAGGACGATTTTCTTCTTCTTGCTCATATTAGTGGGATGGAAAAATTAGCCGCGGTGGGCGGCCAGGTGAGCGAGGATGGCCTTCTGCACATGCAGACGGTTCTCGGCTTGATCAAAGATGATGCTCTGCTTGCTCTCGAGCACCTCGGCGGAAACTTCTTCACCAGGGTGAGCCGGGAGGCAGTGCATAAAATAGGCGCCCGGCTTGGCCAAGGACATCAGCTTCGCGTTGACCTGGTAAGGCTGCATGGTGCGCAGGCGCTCGGCCTTCTCGGCTTCCATGCCCATGCTCACCCAAACGTCGGTGTAGACCATGTCGGCGCCCTTCACGGCGGCGGCGGGATCGATCGAGAACGTAAAGGTCTCCGGCAGTCCGTCTTTCTTCAGCTGAGCACGGATCTCGGCGCCGGGCTCGTAACCAGCCGGACCGGAGAGCGCGATTTCGACGCCGAGAGCGGCGCCGCCGAGCACGAAAGAGTTGGCCATGTTGCAGGCCGTATCGCCAAGGAAGGCGACCTTCTTACCCTTGAGTGAGGCGGCGTACTGTTCCGGGCGGCCGGGCGCGTAGCGTTCGGCGAGCGTGAACATGTCCGTCATGAACTGGCACGGGTGCAGGAAGTCAGACAGGGCGTTGACGACGGGCATCGTGCCGCACCGGGCGAATTCCTCGAGGAGACTGTGCTCGTGGCAACGGATGACCATGCCATGGAGGTAACGGGAAAGGACGCGCGCGGTATCCGCGACGGTCTCGCCACGGGAGATCTGGAGATCATCGGCGTTGAGCATCACCGGCTGGCCGCCGAGCTCATGGACGCCGACTTGGAAGGAGACGCGGGTACGGGTGCTCTTCTTGAAGAACATCAGGCCCCAGGACTGGTGCGCGAGGGCGACGCCGGCGGCCTTGCCCCGGCCGGCCTTGAGCGCCGCAGCCGCGGCGAAGACCTGAGCCGTTTCGGCCGGACTCAGGTCGGTCTCCTTTAGGAAATGACGCATC
Source organism: Opitutus sp. GAS368 (assembly GCA_945906115.1). Lineage (GTDB taxonomy): Bacteria > Verrucomicrobiota > Verrucomicrobiia > Opitutales > UBA953 > UBA953. Next base: position 20,833 of record CAMDQP010000002.1, on the reverse strand, counting down.
TCGGAAAGCGTTTGAACATAGGCTGCAAGCCCTGTTTGGACAGCGGAAAATAAGGGCGGAAAACCGCTCAGACGGCCTTCCAACCGCCAAGGACCTGACGCAGGATCGCCACAGCCTCGGCTAGCTCCTCGGGCGAGGCGTTGAGCGGAGGCAGCAGACGCACGGCCACCCCGCCCGCCGGAGCGGTCAGGATGCCGGCCTCGCGCAGGGCGGCGACGACGGGAATCGGGTCAATATTCAGGATGACGCCGACCATGTAGCCAGCCCCGCGGACTTCCTTCACGAGGTCAGGGCGGAGTTCGACGAGTTTGTGGAGTTCGGTATGCCAGCTGACCGAGCGCTCGGTCACCTTAGCGAGCAGCTGTTCGGCTTCGATGATCTCGAGGACGGCCAGACCGGCGGTGGCCGCCAGCGGTCCTCCGCCGAAGGTGGTGCCATGTGAACCGGCCTGGAAAAGGTCGTCATGCGGCGGCGCCATCCAGATTGCGCCGATGGGGAAGCCACCGCCGAGGCCCTTGGCCATGGCGATCGCATCGGGCTTTATGCCCGCAAACTCGTAAGCGAAGAACTTCCCGGTCCGGCCGATGCCGCACTGGATTTCGTCGATCATGAAGAGTACGTTGCGCTCGCGGCAGAGCTGCTCGACGCCGCGTAGGAAGTCAGGCGCGGCCGGATTGACGCCGCCTTCGCCTTGGATTGATTCAATCAGGACGGCGGCAGTGGTCTGGGCGTCGATGACCTTATCCCAGGCCGCGAGGTCGTTGAGCGGCACGGCGGTGAAGCCGGACAGCAGCGGTCGGAAGCCTTTCTGGATTTTCTCCTGAGGCGTGGCGGACATGCCGCCGAAGGTGCGGCCATGGAAAGCCTTCTCGGCAACGATGACGCCGATGCAGGCGCCCTCGGAGCCAGACTTGCGCTGACCGTGGAGGCGGGCGAGTTTCAGCAGGCCTTCGTTGGCTTCGGCGCCGCTGTTACAGAAGATGACGCGGCCGGGGCCGCAACGCTGCGCGAGGGCATAGGCTAACTGTCCTTGCGGTTCATTCCGGTAGAGATTGCTGACGTGGACGAGCTTGCCGGCCTGCTCAGCGATGCGCTTCACCCAGTGAGGGTGGGCGTGGCCGACGGCGTTGACGGCGATGCCCGAGGCGAAATCGAGGTAGCGCTTACCGGCGGCATCCCAGACGTGCGTCCCCTGCCCCTTCACGAGCGTGATGGGTGGAGCGCCGTAGTTATGGGCGACATTATCCGCGTAGTTCGCGGCGGTAGGATCTGTGGAGGGACCGTTCATTAACCGTGGACGATTTCGGTGCCGATACCCTTATCGGTGAAGACCTCGAGCAGGAGCGCATGCGGGACGCGTCCGTCGATGAAGTGCACGCGGCGGACGCCTTCCCTCAGGGCCTTAACGGCGCTATCGAGCTTCGGGATCATCCCGCCGGAGATGACGCCCTTGCGCTTGAGTTCATCGACTTCGCTGACCTTCAGCGTGGTGATGAGGGAGGTAGGATCCTTCTCGTCGGCGAGCAGGCCGGGTACATCACTCATGAAGATGAGGCGGCGGGCGCGGAGAGAATTGGCTACGGCGGCGGCGGCGACGTCGGCGTTCGTATTGTAAGCCTGATCATCGGCGTCGAGCGCAATGGGCGACACGACTGGCAAGTAGCCGTCAGCGAGCGCCTTCTTGATGAGCTTCGTCTTCACGAACTTGATATCGCCGACGAAACCGATGTCGACCGGCTGGCCCTGGTCATCGGAGCCGAGGAACTTCTCGCAAAGATTGACGTGGTTACCCGGCATGCCGAGCGGGTTAGCGCCGCGGGCCTTGAGGGACTCACAGATCTGTCCGTTGATCTCGTTATTGAGGGTCTCCTCGACGATCTTGACCGTCGCGGCGTCGGTGACGCGCATGCCGCCCCGGAACTCGGATTTGATGCCAGCCTTATCCATGGCCCGGGTGATGGCCTTGCCGCCACCATGGACGACGACGACCTGGATACCGACGGCGGCCAGGAAGGCGATGTCGGTGGCGACGCGGTCGCGGCCTTCGGGACTCGGATCATCCATGAAGCTGCCGCCGTACTTCACCACGAAGGTGGAGCCACGGAACTTGTGGATATAGGGAAGCGCCTCGAGAAGGACCTCGGCTTTTTGCGTGGCAGGAATGCTCATCTTACGGGAAGGAGTGTCGGGATTGCGGACGGGTGAGTAAACGGAAAACCTTACTCGCTCTTGTTGTAGTTCACGTAGCCGTCGGTGAGGTCGGCGGCCAGGAGCCGGAACTTCGCATCGCCGAGGTTGAGCTTGAGTCGGACGGCGAAACGAGCGGCCTTCACGACCAGCTTCCACTGGGGCTTGTTCTCGGGCAGCGGCTGGCCGCCGAGGACGGCCGGGACGTCGTCGTAATAGATGTCCAGCTTGGCTTCATCGAGACCGGTACGGGCGTAGCCGGCGGCGTCGGCGAGGCGGCCCCAATTCGGGTCTTCGCCATACCAGGATGATTTCACCAGGAGGGAGTTGCCGATCGCGCGGGCGACCTTCTCGGCGTCGGCCCGGGTGCGGGCGCCTTCGATTTCCACGGACACGACCTTGGTGATTTTCTCGCCGTCGCCCACAATCTTCTCAGCCAGCGCGAAGCAGACCTTGTCGAGGGCTTCCTGGAACAGGGTCCGGAGGCCCGAGGGAGCGGACGCGCCCACGGACACACCCGAGACGCCGGAAGCGAGCAGCAGAACGGTATCGTTGGTGGACATATCGCCGTCGACGCTGACGCAGTTGAAGGACTGGTCCGAAGCGGACTTCAGGGCCGTCTTGAGCTCCGCGGGCGAGGCGGCCGCGTCGGTGCAAACGAAGGCGAGCATCGTGGCCATGTTGGGCTCGATCATGCCGGCGCCCTTGGCGATACCAGCGATGGTGACGGTCTTGCCTTCCCAGACGAAGCGCGCGGTGACGGACTTCGGACGAGTGTCAGAGGTCAGGATAGCGTTGGCGGAGCGCACGCCTTCGGCGGCATCGCGCGAAAGGCGGGCAGCCGAGACCTGGATACCCTCGGCGACCTTAGCCATGGGGAGCAGCTCGCCGATACGACCGGTGGAGCAGACGAGGAACGCTTCGGAAGGGGCGCCTACGGCGACCGCGGCAAGCTTAGCCATCGCGACGGCGTCAGCATCGCCTTGGGCGGCCGTGCAGGCGTTAGCGTTCCCGCTATTACCGACGATGCCACGAATCTTGTCCGCGGAGACGGCGAGCACCTGCTGGCAGAAGCGCACCGGGGCAGCCTTCACGTCGTTGGTCGTGAAGACGCCGGCGGCGGCGCATGGGTGATCGGCGACGACGAGCATCAGGTCGAGGCGGTCGAGGCCCTTATTACGGATGTCGCAACCGGCGGCGCCGACCCGGAAGCCGGGTACGTCGGAGACGCCCGGCGAATCATTGGTAAACTCGATGGACATAGAAAATCAGCGAAGGCCTTCGGACTCGTCCCAGCCCATCATCAGGTTGAGATTCTGGACCGCCTGACCGCCGGCGCCCTTTAGGAGATTATCGATCACCGAGGTGATGATGAGATTGCCCGTGCGCGCGTCGGCGACGACCGAGCAGGCGACCCGGTTGGTATTCGCGACGTGCGCGGTGTCAGGAAACTCGCCCGACTTGAGCAGGGTCACGAACGGCCGGCCAGCATAAGTCTTCTGCCACACGGCCTCGACCTGGGCGACGGTAACGCCAGGGGCGGGCACGACGATGGTCGTGGCGATACCCCGATGCATCGGGGCGAGGTGGGGATTGAACTGGACCACGACTGGCTGGCCGGCGGCCACGCCGAACTGCTCCTCAATCTCGGCGATATGCCGGTGGCCAGGGATGCCGTAGGCCTTGAGCGAGCTGTCGCGCTCAGAGAACAGGAAGGCCACGTCGGCCTTCTTGCCCGCACCGGAGACGCCGCTGTACGAGTTGATGATTAACCGACCCGGCTCAGGTTTGAGCAGGCCCGCGCGCAGGAGCGGCACGAGCGGCACCTGAATACTGGTCGGGTAGCAACCCGGACAAGCGATGAGCTTCGCGGATTTCCAGGCGTCATCGGTCTGGAGTTCCGGGATGACGTAATGGGCCAGCGCGACGAGCGCCGGCGCCGGATGGTCATGGCCGTAATACTTTTTGTATAAGCCGAGGTCGCGCAGACGGAAGTCGGCGGACAGGTCGAGCACCCGCTTACCAGCCGCGACGAGCGGCTGGGCGTATTCGGCGGCAATGCCGTGCGGGAGGGCCAGGAACCAAACGTCCACGTCGGACTTCGCGCACTCCTCTGGAGAGGACGCGGAGAAGACCAAGGCGGGGTCGACGATGCCGCGGAGGCGCGGGATCTCGTCGGCCACGGACTTACCGGCCAAGGTGCGGGAACAGACCGCGGCGAGCTTGACCCGCGGGTGGCGGGCCAGGACGCGGACGAGCTCCTCCCCGGTGTACCCGGAGGCGCCGACGATGCCGACCTTGGTCAGGTTTTGGGACATGGCTTGAGAGGATGGATTGGTTTGATGACGAAGTGATGGCGGGACACGGCGAACTGGGCAACAAAAAGGCCCCGGGGTGCCGGGGCCTTCGAGGTTTCCTGTCCCTTTGCGGATTAACGCTTCGAGAACTGGAAGCGCTTGCGGGCACCAGGACGGCCAGGCTTCTTACGTTCGCGCATACGACCGTCGCGGGTAAGGAGACCTTCTTTCTTGAGAGGAGCGCGGAGGGTGGCGTCCATCTTCTGGATCGCGCGGGCGAGTCCATGGGAGATGGCACCAGCCTGACCGTTAGGGCCGCCGCCGATGACGCGGACGATGACGTCGAGCTGGCCGTCGAGGCCGGCAATCGTGATCGGGAGGGTGGCGGACTTCACCAGGGCCTCGGTGTAAAGGTATTCTTCGACGGGCTTGCCGTTGACGACGATGACACCGGTACCGCGGGAAAGGCGGATGCGGGCCGAGGCGGTCTTACGACGGCCGACGGCAAGGATAGCGGAGGACTTGGCGCTCATTAAAAAAGGAGTAAGGGCGATTAGACCTTCTTAGCCTCAGGGAAAGGCTGAGGGTTGTTGGCGGCCTGGTCGTGCTTATCGCCGGCGTAGACGCGCAGCTTCAGGAGCATGGCGTTAGCGAGGCGGTTCTTAGGGAGCATGCCCTTGACGGCATGGGTGACGATAAACTCGGGGCGACGCTCGCGCATAGCGGCGGCGGTCCGGCGGTAGGCGGTGCCGACCCAGCCGGTGTAGAACATGTAGGTCTTGTCCTCTTCCTTGGAACCCGTGAGGCGGACCTTATCGGCGTTGATCACGATGACGTAATCACCGGTGTCGACGTGGGGGGTGTAGGTGGGCTTGTGGCGGCCGCGGAGAATATTGGCGATTTTGACAGCGAGGCGGCCGAGGATCTGGTCCTTGGCGTCAACGACATACCAGGTCTTGTCCTTGAGCTGCACGTTCTTGGCTAGCGTGGTCTTCATAAAGAGGGAAAGCGGGAACATGAGAAAGGACCCCCCTCCGTCAACACCCGAATGCACCCCAGAGGGGGTGTGCCTTAAATAGGCCAAAAACAAGGGAGGCGCGGCCTAAGCCACGCCTCCCTGCCCTACCCTATAATGGGGGACGGTTTAGAAACGGAAGGTGGCGAAGACGCGGGCCCAGACGGCGGAGCCGGCCGTCTTGACCTGGCTGTCGGTGTTGTAGGCCCAATTAGCCCCCATGCCCAGTTCGCCACCCCGACCGACCTGACGGGTCAGATCCAAGGAAGCGCCGAGATAGCCGTAGGAATTGCGCGCCGCGAAACTGGTGGTCGAAGCGTCGCTGAGGCCGCCATAGAACTTGGCCACGATGTCGGAGCCAGGAAGGCCGATATTGGAGCCGGCGAAGGATTTGGAGCCGGCGAGCTCGATGGTCAGCTGCTCGAGGTCGGTGCTGTAATAGACGTAGGCCGAAGGCTTGAGGGCGAGATTCGCCAGGGAGAAGCCCACGTAGATCTCGGAGTTCGCGGAAATCTGGGTGAAGCCGTCGGCGGTGATGCTGCGAGCCGTACGGGTCGTCAGGCGCTGATAACCGAGGTCGAGCTCGCCGAAGGAGACGTCCTTACGCAGGCCGAAGGTATAAGTCCGCTCCAAGGCGTCGGCGTTGAAGAAGTTGGCGTAGGCCGAGGCTCCGGTAAGCCCCGGAAGATTGTAGTCCAAGGTGACTGCGGTCTGGAACAGACCATCGACATCGGAGCGCTCGATACCACGGAAGACGTTCTTGCCGTTCCACGAAGCGCTGCCGCGGAGGGAGAGGTCGGTGGTGGAGGCCGCGACGGGCGCCGGAGCGGGGCTCTGGGCGTTGACGCCGGCGACGAAGACGGAAAGAGCGAGGGCGGTGAGGGCGTGTTTCATGGAAGTGTTTTTGGGCCTTTATTTCCGCCCAAAAACAAACCGTTGGCAAGCCCCAAGGGGCCGCCAACGGCGTGGTGCGGATTATGTGGAGATCCGGGACGATTACATCGACGCGATGATCGCGTCGCCGAACTCCGAGCACTTGATCTCGGTGGCGCCCTGCATCTGGCGGGCAAAGTCGTAGGTCACGCGACCGCCGCCGATCGCACCGTTGAGGCCCTTGAGGACGAGGTCGGCCGCTTCACCCCAACCCATGTAGCGAAGCATCATCTCACCCGAGAGCACCACGGACCCCGGGTTAACGACGTCCTTGTTGGCGTACTTGGGGGCGGTACCGTGGGTGGCCTCGAAGATCGCGTGGCCGGTGAGGTAGTTGATGTTGCCGCCCGGAGCGATGCCGATGCCGCCGACCTGCGCCGCGAGGGCGTCGGAGAGGTAGTCACCGTTGAGGTTGAGGGTCGCGATGACGTCGAAGTCCGTCGGGCGGGTGAGGATCTGCTGCAGGGTGATGTCGGCAATCGCGTCCTTGATGATCAGACCGGCGCCCGGCTTGCCTTCCGGAATCTTGCACCAGGGCCCGCCGTCGATTTCCTCGGCGCCGAACTCGCTCTTGGCGAGGTCGTAGCCCCACTTCATGAAGGCGCCTTCGGTGTACTTCATGATATTGCCTTTATGGACGAGGGTCAGCGACTTGCGCTTATTCTCGATGGCGTACTGGATGGCCGAACGGATGAGGCGCTCGGAGCCTGGGCGGGAGACTGGCTTGATGCCGAGGCCGACGGTGTCGGGCTGTTCGGCGCCGAAGCGGATCTTCTTAAACTCTTTCGGGAAGTTCGTCTTGATGAAGTCGAGCGTCTTGAGGGCGATCTCGGAACCGGCTTCGAAGTCGATGCCGGCGTAGATGTCCTCGGTGTTCTCGCGGAAGATCACCATATTGACCTTACCGGGGTTCTTTACCGGAGAAGGTACGCCCGTGAACCACTGGACGGGGCGGAGGCAGACGTAGAGGTCGAGCTGCTGACGGAGGGCGACGTTGAGGGAACGGATGCCACCGCCGGTCGGCGTGGTGAGCGGGCCCTTGATACCGACGAGGTAGTCGCGGAAAGCGGTGAGCGTGGCCTCGGGCAGCCAATCTCCGGTCGCCTTGAAGGACTTCTCGCCCGCGAGGACCTCGAGCCACTCGATCTTGCGCTTGCCGGCGTAGGCCTTGGCGACCGCGGCGTCGAGGACGCGGACAGAGGCGCGCCAGATGTCCGGGCCGGTGCCGTCGCCTTCGATAAAGGGGACGATCGGATGGTCGGGGACGGTGAGTTTGCCGTTGGCGATCGTGATACGGCCGGATGCAGGGGAGCTCATGGTAAGAAGGGTGATAACAAACCGTGTTCAGGGGGCCTGTTTCAAGCCAATACGCTGGTCGGCATCAGTGGGAAAAGAAAAGGACCCCCTTGCGAGGGTCCTTGTTATAACCGGGAGTGCCGGCGCCATCCGCCCCGAGGGACGGAAAAGACTAGGAAGAATTACTTCTTCTTAGCTTTGGTGGCCTTCTTGGCGCTCTTCTTAGCAGCAGCCTTCTTTTTAGCCATAGGTGTGTCCTTTTTTTGGATCGTTGTTGGGTTTGAGGGCAGCGCCTGAAGCGCCACCCTGACGATTCGCCCCACGCTCACCCGGGCGTTGCGCGCCTGGCGGGTGATACGAGTACGGAGCTCCGACGGTACGCGGAAAGAAACCTGGCGGGACCGAGTGGTCTCCAGGGAAGGACGAGAATCGTCGTAACGATCGAGCGCGTGACGGATTGCTTCACTCAAGGTGCTCAAACCGGACCGATGCTGAAAGGCGACCACTTCGGAGTGGAGCTTCGGGGGAAGCGACACGGTGATGAGACTTTCGCTCGGGGTTTCGGTTCGGTTCGTCACGTTGCGGTTAACTCTTGATAAGATACATAGGTATAACCCGCGCTTGCGCAAGAGGAAACTTTCATGTCACCGGAACGTCTCTGACGATGCGTAAAAAATCTGTTCGCACGACATCTCGTAAAGATGAATTCGATACGGTCGGAGGCCGTGCGAGCAGTTGACCGAAGCGATGCGCGACGACAGGATGACGTCATGAGCGAACGGACGCACAAAGCGGAACACGAAGCGCCGGGCGAATGGCGAAAACTCGCCTTCCTCGCGGCCGTGAGCGGCGCTTTAGGCCTGCTTTCATTGGTCGCGGAGCAATTCGGCGATACCGGTTCGACTTGGGCGCTCATCCTCATCGCGGGCTCCTGTCTCGCGGGTGGATGGGACGCCGCGATCGACGGATGGGCGGCGCTGCGGGAGCGCCGCATCGACGTCCACCTCCTGATGATCGTCGTGGCGGTCGGTACCTGGATTGTCGGCGCCCAGTGGGAGGGAGCCCTCCTTCTTTTTCTCTTTTCGACCGCCGGCGCGATCGAACATTACGCGATGGACCGCACGCGCGGTGCCATCGACGCCCTCCTCGACAAGTCGCCCAAGCATGCCCGCCGATTGGCTCCGGATAACTCCGAAATCGAGGTGCCGGTGGCCGCCCTACTCCCCGGCGACCGCATCGCCATCCTGCCCGGCGAACTGGTACCGGCGGACGGCAAAGTCCTCTCCGGCGAGAGCGCGGTGGACGAGTCGAACCTCACTGGCGAAGCAAAACCCGCCTTTAAACAGGCTGGATCCGAAGTCGCCGGGGGTACCCTCAACTCCTGGGGACGCCTGATCGTCGAAGTCACCCGCGCAGAACAAGACAGCGCCCTGCAACGCATCGTGCGCTTGATCCGTGAAGCCCAGGACAGCAAGGCACCTGCCCAGCGTGCCATCGACAAGTGGGGCGACGCCTACGCGATCTTCACCCTCTCGGCCTCGGCAATCTTCTTTCTCTCCCTGCAGTTCACCGCTCCCGACGGCGTCCGTGAGGCCTCCCCGCTCTATCGGGCGATGACGTTGCTGGTGGTGCTGAGCCCCTGCGCCCTGGTCCTTTCCGTGCCCTCCGCCGTGCTGGCCGCCATCGCGGCCGGTGCCCGCCAAGGTATCCTCTTCCGCGGCGGTGCGGCCGTGGAACGCCTGGCCGACGTCGATTGCATCTGCTTCGATAAGACGGGTACGCTGACTGCTGGCATCCCCGAGGTGGCCGCCCTTGAGGTATACCCAGAAGACGCGGATCGCCGGCGCGCCCTGAGCGCCCTGCTCACGCTGGAATCATCGACCACCCACCCCTTCGCCGCCGGCGTCGTCCGCGCCTGCCTTAAAGAAGGGGCGAGCCAGCTCCCAGTCCAAGGCCTCTCCAATTCCCCGGGACAAGGCGTCGCCGGCACCGTCGCTGGCACCCGCTGGAGCGTCGGCACCCGTGAGTTCGTCGGCGGCGGCACCCTACCCCCTGCGATGGTCGCCGAAGGCGCCATCGTCAGCGAAGTCTGGGCCTCCGACGGCACGGTCACCGTCCGCGCCACGCTGGTCGACCACATCCGTGACGAAAGCCGCTCGACCTTGACCGCCCTCCACGCCCGCAAGATCCGGACGGTGATGCTCACTGGCGACCGCGAGGAAGCCGCCACCGTCGCCGCCCGCCAAGTCGGCATCCAATCCTACGCCGCGGCGCTCACACCCGATGCCAAGATGGCCGCCATCCGCCGCTACTCCGCCGAAGGCCATGTAGTCGCGATGGTCGGCGACGGGGTCAATGACGCTCCCAGCCTGGCCGCTGCGGACGTGGCCGTCGGGATGGGTGGTCGCGGCAGCGACGCCGCCTTGGAATCCAGCGACCTCGTCCTGACCGACGATCGGATTGGCCGCCTGGTCGATGCGATTGAACTTAGCCGCAGCGCCCGACTGGCGATCCGCTTCAACGTCCTGATCTCGGTCGGGGCAGCCCTCGGGATGGCCGCTTACGTGGTCTTCCGCGGCGCCTCGCTGCCCTTGGCCGTCAGCGTCCATGAAGGCAGCACCATCATTGTTTGCCTCAACGGCCTGCGCCTGCTCGCCCACCGCCCCCGCCGGTAAACAAAAAGGCCCCCGGGCGAACCCGAAGGCCTCGATGGCGCGAACCTGACGGCTTAGCGCAGTTCCTTACCCGAGCCGTCGAAGAGCTTGAACGCCTCGATGCTATAGGTCGGGTCAGGCTTGGTACCCAGGCGAACCTTGCAGGACTTCATCAGGTCGCGGAAGAACTCGCGGTCCTCCGTAATGATGCGCTCGAGGTTCACCGGGTGCAGCAGGATGTTAATCTCGATTTCCTTCTCGGCGCCGACGGACTCGCGCAGGCGGCGGATGACGCTGAGGAGTTTGCGCTGGATCTCGACGGAGACGGTCCGGGGATTCTTGACGATGCCGCGGCCCTGACAGTGCGGGCAGGCCGTGTACATCGAGGTCGTGTTGGACTCCGTATGGCGCTGGCGCGTCATTTGGAGCACGCCGAGCGCGGAGATGGGCAGAATCTGGTGCTTGGCCCGGTCGTCCTCCATCGCCTCGCGCAGGGTGTCGAAGACCTTCTTCCGGTCCTTTGGGTTCTTCATGTCGATCGTGTCGATCATGATGAGTCCGCCAAGATTGCGGAGCTTGATCTGGCGGGCGGCTTCGGTGACCGCCTCGAGATTTGCCTGGGTGATGAAGTTGCCGTCCTTGGCGCCGTCCTTACCGCGGTGGCCGCCGGTGTTGACGTCGATGGCCGTGAGGGCCTCGGTCTCGTCGATGACGATCTCGCCGCCGCTCGGGAGCGGGACGCGACGTTGGAAGAGCTGCTCGATCTGACGCTCGATGTTGTAACGCTCGAAGACTGGAATCGGGTCAGCGTACAGTTCGACGCGCGAACGGGAGCGCGGCGACACTTCGCCGACGAGATCCTGGACCAGCTTGAAGTCCTCAGGGTTATCCACGAGGATGCGGTCGACTTCCTCAGTTAGGAAGTCGCGGACGGTACGCTCAATCAGGCCGGGCTCCTGGTAGAGGAGGACGGGACGGCGGTCCGGGGCGTTGATCTTCTCAACGATACCCTGCCAGCGCTTAAGCAGCATGTGCAGGTCGCGGACGAACCAGCGGGCCTGCTTGCCCTCGCCGGCGGTGCGGATGATGACCCCCATGCCTTCCGGGATGGTCAGGGAGCGGAGAATGTCCTTCAGGCGTTCGCGCTCCTTCGGATCCTCAATCTTACGGGAGACGCCGCACGCGCCGCTGGACGGCATCAGCACGAGGTAGCGGCCGGGTAGCGCGATGTTGGTCGTCGAGCGGGGGCCCTTGGTGCCGATCTGATCCTTGACGACTTGGATGACGATATCGGAGCCGGCCGGGAAGAGCTGTGGGATGTCCTTGGCTTGGTAACGGGCCATGCGCTGCTTCTGCTCGGCGGACTCGTTGTCGCGGATGAATTCGACCTGCGAGTCGTTGGCCGCAGGGAGCATGTCCCAGTAATGGAGGAAAGCGTTCTTCGGCTGGCCAATATCCACGAAGGCGGCCTTGAGGCCCCCTTCGAGGTTTTGGACGCGGCCCTTGAAGATTGCGCCGACCATGCGGTTCTCGCCTTTGTGCTCGATCTCGAACTTGTCGAGGACGCCGTTGGTGAGGAGCGCGACGCGCTTCTCCAGCGTCTCGGCGTTGATCACGAGTTCTCGGTAGACCGCGCGGTCCTTGGAGAAGTGTTTGACGATGCGCTGGAGGAGCGGGAGCTCCTTGCGCCGCTTCGCCGCCTCGTCGGCCAGCTGGCGCTGGTCGATTGGGACAGTCTGTTCGCCGCCCTCGGGCAGCTCGTCGTTGATATCTTCGGGTTCGTTATTGTCGGGCATCTCGGTCAGGCGGTTAAGCCGGTTGCCGGAGAGCCTCCGCTTTCGCCGCCACCGGCCGAGTGCCGGTGAACGCTCTGGACTAGTCCAAGGAGCAGGAAACAGCTGAGAACGAAAGACCCTCCGTAGCTAAGAAAAGGTAGGGGGACCCCAGTGACGGGCATTAGGTTGATGTTCATGCCGACATTAATCACGACGTGCGTGCCGAGCACGACCGCCGCGCCAATCGCGAGCAAGGAACCAAAACGATCCGCCGCCCGAGCCGCCGTTCGCACGACGCGCCAGAACAACAGGACAAATGCGCCAATCACCAAGAGTCCGCCGGTGAAGCCGATCTCCTCGGCCATCCCGGAAAAAAGAAAATCATTATGGGCCGCAGCCTCGGGCAAGTAGCCGAAGCGGGCCTGCGTGCCGTTACCGATGCCTTGACCGCGGAAACCGCCGCGACCGACGGCGATGACCGCCTGATTCACGTTCCAGGTCACACCGAGACCCTTAGGGTCGATTACCTCGGGAGCGACGAACGACATGATGCGCTCGCGCTGGTAGTCCTTGAGCAGGAAGAACCAAGCCTCGGCCTCATGCTCGCCGCGGACGGCGCGTACCGGGTCCTTGGAGCTGGGGTTGGCCTTCGCGTATTGGTCAATTTTTGCCGCGTATTCGCGCATATCCAGCGCCACTACCCCCACCAGCAATAAGGCGGCCGCACCGGCCACTAGGAAGAACCTGTGGGTCAGGCCAGCAACGAAAAGCAGGATGAATGAGAGCGGCAGGTAGATAAGGGCAGAACCTAGGTCTGGCTGCACAAAAATCAAGACAAACGGGACCGCGGCAGCCCCAAGACACCAGCAGACGGTACGCCAAGTCGCACGGAAGGAGCCGATCGGAGAACGGGCCAGCATGGCCGCGAGCAAGACCAGCACGCCGATCTTGGCGAACTCCGAAGGCTGAATCGAAAACGGGCCGAAATCCATCCAGCGACGTGCCCCATTAATGCTGCGAATGAAAGACCCGAGGTCCTGATGCAAAAGGGCGCAGATCGAGACTGGCAACAGGATGGCTAAGCAGGCCAGATAGATGCGGCGCGCGTAGCGCTGAATGTGGCGATAATCGAGGGCCGATACCGCCCAATAAGCCAGCCAACCGATCACCACGAAGACAATCTGGGACCGGTAGAACGTGGACTCGCGGGCGCTTCCGGCCGACTGGATTGCCACGATTCCTAATCCGCTCAGGAAGAGGATGATGACCACCTGCGTCCAATCCGTCCGCCAGGCGAAATTGGCGAAATTATCCCACCAGACCGCGGCCGGAGACCGCTCATCGTCAAGGTGTTGGGACATGCCGGAGGCAACCTCGATTAGGGCTCGGAGGCAAGGCGAACCTCCCGAAAGGGCTTGCCGAAGGGGCTCCGTCCGCAAGGGTATCCCCCCGGACCTCCGGTTTTCGCGACGAACATGCCTGTGGCAGCCGACCAAAGCATCCTCGCCGCCGTGGCGTTCTCCTCTGGAGCCATCGTGGCCTATGCGGTCGCGAAATGGCGCGAGAACACCCTCGGTGCGATCCGCGACGCCCGCCTCCGCTCCGAGGTCGAGCTCGCCCGCCGCGAAGCCACCGTCGACGCCGCCGAACTCCACGCGAAGGCCGAAGCTGAGAAGAGTGAAGCCGCCAAGATGAAGGCCGAAGCCGAAGCCGAAGCCCACGCCGCCGCCGAACTCTCTCGCGAGAGCACGCGCCATCGCGACCACCTTGTCCGTGAACTCCAACGCCTCGCCAAGGTCACCCCGGAACAGGCGCGCGAACTGCTCATCGACCACCTCCGCGAAGAATACGGCGAGGAAGCCCAGCACCTCCGCCGCGGCCTGCTCGATCAGGTCGAACAGGACATCGACGACGAAGCGCGTCGCAAACTCCTCTCGGCGATGCAGCGCCTGACGACGTCGACAACCCAAGATGCGACGGCGATCACGGTCTCACTCCCCAACGAGGACATGAAGGGGCGCCTCATCGGCCGCGAAGGTCGTAATATCCGTACCTTCGAACAGTCCACCGGCGCGACGCTGCTCATCGACGAAACCCCAGGATTAGCAATGGTTTCCTGCTTCGACCCGGTCCGGCGCGAGATCGCGCGCATCGCGCTCGAGCGCATTGTGAAGGACGGACGCATCTCGCCGGGACTCATCGAGGACAGCGTGCGCGACGCCGCCGACGAAGTGGTAAAACATGCGCGACGCCTCGGGCGCGATGCGGTCCGCGACCTCGGCCTGCCGCCGATGGACGCTGCGGTCGAAGAACTCCTCGGCCGACTGCACTTCCGCCTCTCCGCTAACCAGAACACCCTCTCGCACTCGATCGAAGTCGCGCAGCTCTGCGCGATGCTCGCGGCGGAGATCGGCATCGACCCGATCCCGGCGAAACGCGCCGGCCTGCTGCATGACCTAGGTAAGGCGATCGAAGCTGAAGCCGGCAGTAGCCACGCCCTTGCCGGCGCCGCCCTCCTCCGCCGACTCGGCGAAGATCTCCGCGTGGTCAACGCCGTCGCCGCCCACCACCGCGAAGTCGAAGCCGAAAGCCTTTACGCCCCACTGGTGATGATCGCCGACGCCGCCTCCGGCTCCCGCCCTGGCGCCCGGTCCTCCACCCTCGAGTCCTACGCCCAACGCGTGCGCAAACTGGAAGAGGTCGCTCTCTCCTTCGACGGCGTCCGGGAGGCCTACGCCTTCCAGTCCGGCCGAGAACTCCGGGTGATCGTCGACCCAGTCAAGATCGACGACTTCGGCGCCACGGAGCTGGCCCGCCGCCTCCGCCTTAAGGTGGAAGAAATGCTTTCCTATCAAGGAACGGTCAAAATTGTGCTTATTCGTGAACAAAGGTTCACTGAAGAGGCTCGCTAAGGGACTTTCTTGTTGTTAAGCGGGAGGGGATAATTATTCACATTCTTTCCGGGAGTCTCTCCCGGGACATTTCGGTACCCCAAGGAGGTTCGTCCTCCGTCACCAAGGGTCCGACAAACCGCGTCGCCGCTCCACAACGGAACGGCCGCATCATCCGGTCGGCCACAACGAAGGCCGCCCCAACATAAGCAACATGAGCCAAGAAGAAACCCAGGGCCAGGAGCCAGTCTCCCCCCACCAGCCCGCCGCGGACGCAGGCGCCAATGAAGTCCGCACCCCCGCACCCCGCCTCAACGAAGCCAAGCTGGAGTCCGCCCACGCGGAACTCCCTCCGCTGTCAGTGATCGGGGCCTCGTCCGAACCCGCCGCCAAGCCCGGTACCATCACGACGCCGAAGCAGTTCGGTCGCCGTGGTACGCCTCGTGGCGCCGCTCCGTCGGCCGCCAATGGTCAGGCTGCCCGCCCAACCTGTGGCGTCGTCGAAGATCCGTCTCAGCTGACCGAGAACCTCACTGGTTCCCTCGCCAAGCAGAACGCCCCGGAACAGCGCGAGCAGCGTGAACCGCGTGAACGTCGTGAACCGCGCGCCGAAGGCGAGCCTGGTCCCCGCCGTGAACCGCGTGAACGCCGCCCCGAAGGCGCCGTCGAAGAAGGCCGCCAGCCCGGCATCCCGCAGGGCGACCGCCCACGTCGCGAACCCCGCGCCGAAGGCGATCGTGGTCCTCGCCGTGAAGGCGACCGCGGCCCTCGCTCCGAAGGCGATCGTGGTCCTCGCTTCGAAGGCGATCGTGGTCCTCGCTTCGAAGGCGACCGCGGTCCGCGCCCTGAAGGCGACCGTGGTCCTCGTCGTGAAGACCGCCCGCGTCGTGAAGACCGTCCGCGTATCCAGATTGAGCCCGTCGTCATCCCGGTCCAGGCCCCCATCGGCTTCTGGGCCTCGCTGAAGCGCAAGCTCGCCACCCTGTTCGGCGTGCCTGATAAGGCCGTCTTCGTTCCTTCCGCCCGCTCCTGGCAGCCTCGCGGCGAACACCGCGGCGAACGCTCTGATCGCGGTCAGCGCGGTGGACGTGGTCGCGGTGAATTCCGCGGCGGTTCCCGTGATGGTTCCCGCGGGGGCCGTGAAGGTTCCCGTGATGGCTCCCGTGGAGGTCGCGGTGAATTCCGCGGCGACCGCGGTCCTCGCAACGGTCCTCGCGAAGGCTGAACATAACGGGGGCGCCAATCGGCGCCCCCGCTTCTTTTACCCGACATGCTCCAGGTCGCGCGCATCCGCGGTGGTCACGTGCTGAAAGGCACGGTCCGCGCCGCTGGTTCGAAAAACGCTTCGCTGCCCCTGCTCGCCGCCTCGCTCCTCACGGGCGAGACGGTGACGCTGCGCAACGTACCCGACCTGAGCGACGTCCGCTACATGGCCGAGATCCTCGGCCACCAAGGCGCCATCGTCGCCAACCCGGAGCCCGGCGTCTGGACGGTCCGCGCCGAACAGATCTCGCACCGCACGCCCTATGACCTCGTCCGCAAGATGCGCGCATCAGTCTGCCTCCTAGGCTCACTCATCGGCCGCCTCCGCCAGGCGGAGATGGCCATCCCGGGCGGCTGCGTCATCGGACCCCGCCCCATCGACCTTCACCTGAAAGGCCTCGAGGCCCTCGGCTGCGTCGTCACGGTCGAAGCCGGCGTAGTCCAAGTCGACGCCTCCCGCGCCCGTGGTGACATGGTCTTCATGGGCGGCCCGATGGGCAGCACAGTCCTCGGTACGGCCAACATTGTGATGGCCGCCACGCTCACGCCCGGCGTCACCCGCATTGAATGCGCTGCCCGCGAACCGGAGGTCGTCGACCTCTGCACCATGCTCATCCAGATGGGCGCGAAAATCCGCGGCCATGGCACGGGTATCATCGAGGTCGAAGGCGTCGCCTCACTCCACGGCTGTGATCACACGGTCATCGCGGACCGCATCGAAGCCGGCACCTATCTGGTCGCGGGCGCCATCACGGGCGGCGACGTCACGGTGACGCACTGCGACCCGTCGCACCTCACGACCTTCCTCGACAAGCTCCGTGAAGCGGGCGTCCAGGTCGAGACCGGCCCCGACTTCATCCGCGCCCACGGCAAGCCGACGCAGGCCGTCGAGATCATCACCGAACCCTATCCGGGCTTCCCCACCGACCTGCAGGCGCAGTTCATGGCCCTCCAGCTCCTCGTCGACGGACGCAGCACGGTGACGGAGAAGATTTACCCGGCCCGCTTCATGCACGCCGCCGAACTTCAGCGCATGGGCGCCGAGATCGCCATCGATGGCGCCACGGCCGCGATCTACGGCGACCGCCCACTTTCCGGCGCGCCGGTGATGGCCTCCGATCTCCGCGCCTCCGCCGCCCTCATCCTCGCCGCGCTAATCGCCAAGGGCGAGACGTGGGTCCAACGCCTCTACCACCTCGACCGCGGCTACGAACGCTTCGAGGAACGCCTGCGCTCCCTGGGTGCCGACGTCGAACGCCTCCCCGCCTCCGACCTGCCGAAAGGCTTCGCCGAGGACTGAGGGTTGCCAATTCGTCCTGACCCCGCACCTTGCGCTCTATGGCCCGCAAGGATTCGCCCGATGACCCCCAGCCGCTCGCCGGCAAGGAAGCCGCGTCACGTGCGAACCGCTCGCTCGACGCCGCCCTGCGCCCACCGAAGCTCGACGACTTTGTGGGCCAGCAGCGCACGGTCGAACGCCTCCGCGTGATGATCGGCGCCGCGCGCCGCGAAGGCCGCACGCTCGATCACATCCTCCTCCACGGACCGCCCGGCCTCGGCAAGACGACGCTCGCGATGATCCTCGCCGAAGAGATGGGCCGCCCGATTCGCGTGACCTCCGGCCCGGTCGTTGAAAAAGCCTCCGACCTCGCCGGCCTACTCACGAGCCTCCAAGAAGGCGACCTACTCTTCATCGACGAGATCCACCGCATCCCGAAGACGGTCGAGGAGTTCCTCTACTCGGCGATGGAGGACTTCCGCATCGACATCATGATCGATCAAGGTCCGAACGCCCGCAGCGTGCGCCTTGACCTACCGAAGTTCACGCTGGTCGGCGCAACGACGCGCACGGGCCTACTCACCGCCCCGCTGCGCAGTCGCTTCACGCTCCAGACACGGCTCGACTACTACACGCGCGAACAGCTGCTCAGCATCGTGCGCCGTAACGCCGACCTGCTCAGCCTCGACATCGACCAAGGCGGCGCCGACGAGATTGCCCGCCGCGCCCGCGGTACGCCCCGCATCGTCAATAATCTCCTGCGCTTTACGCGCGACTACGCCCTCGAACGCGCCGGCGGTAAAGCCAACGCCGCCGTCACCGCCGCCGCCCTCGAGCTCCTTGAGATCGACCAGCACGGCCTCGACGACATGGACCACCGCTTCCTTCGCGCGATGGCCGAGAAGCATAACGGTGGACCGGTCGGCTTGAGCAGTATCGGCGCCGCTATCGGCGAAGACGCTCACACGCTCGAGGAAGTCCATGAACCGTTCCTCGTGCAGGAAGGCTACGTCGTGCGCACCCCGCAAGGTCGTGTCCTGGCCCCGAAAGGCTGGCTGGCCGTGGGCCTGCAGCCGCCTTCGTTCTGAGGTCGGCGTTCTGACGCTGGACAACGGTGTTTTTCCTCGGCTAAGGTCAACGCCTCAAAGCCATGGCAAAACGATGGGTCATCAAGCTCGGTTCCGGCCTCCTCACCCGCAAGGACGGCAAGGTCGACCGCGTCCAGATCGGTCGTATCGTCGATCAGGTCGCCGGCCTGCATAAGCGTGGCATCCAGGTCGTCCTGGTGACCTCCGGCGCTGTCGCCGCGGGCATGACCGCCATGGCCCTCGAGAAACGCCCGAAGGAGGCCCGCGAGCTCCAGGCCTGCGCCACCGTCGGCCAGCCCGAGCTGATGTCGGAATACGGCAAGCACCTCCGCCGTCATAAGCTACTCGGCGCCCAGATGCTGCTCACCTACTGGGACCTCGACAGCCGCGCCTGCACCCGCAACGCCCGCGCGACGATCGACCTCCTCCTCGCCCGCAAGCGCTTCATTCCGATCATCAACGAGAACGACGCCATCGCCGACGAGGAAATCAAGGTCGGTGATAACGACCGCCTCTCGGCCCACGTCGCCGCCCTCGTCGGCGCCGACCTGCTGATTATTCTTTCCGGCATCCCCGGCCTGATGACTAAATCCGATGGCTCCGGCGACCTCATCCCCTCCGTCCGCAAGATCGACGACTCTGTGCGTGCCCTCGCCGGTGGCGCCGGTTCCGAACGCAACGTCGGCGGCATGGTCACGAAACTGCTCGCCGCCGAAATCGCGGCCGAAGGTGGCGTCGACACGATTATCGCCAGCGGTCGCCGCGAAGGCGTCCTGCTCGAACTCGCCGCCGGCCAGAAGATCGGCACGCGCTTCTCGCTGAAGAAGAAATGAGCGACCTCCTCCAGCGCGTGACGGAGATCGCCCGCACGGCCAAGAAGGCCTCGCGCACCCTCGCCCTCGCCCCGTCCGCCGTCCGCGACGCCGCTCTGAGTGCCGCCGCGCAGGCCCTCCGCGCCGACGAAGCCGCCATTCTCGAAGCCAACGCGAAAGACCTCGCCACGGCCAAGGCGAAGGGCCTCACGGAGGCGATGACCGACCGCCTGCGCCTCGACCACGCCCGCCTTGAGGATATTGCTATCGCCTGCGAAGCGGTCGCGAAACTCCCCGACCCCGTCGGCGAAGTCACCGAGGATTGGACTCGCCCCAACGGCCTGCGCATTATCCGCCGCCGCGTCCCGATTGGCCTCGTCGCCATCATCTTCGAGTCGCGCCCGAACGTCACCGTCGACGCCGCCGCCCTCTGCCTGAAGTCCGGCAACGGTTGCGTGCTCCGCGGCGGCAGCGAAGCGATCCACACGAATATCGCGCTGTCGAAGTCCTTCGCGACCGGCCTGCGCGCCGCTGGCCTACCCGCCGAAGCCGTCACGCTCCTGCCCTTCACCGACCGCGAAGCCGTCCCTGCGCTCGGTTCGCTCCGCGGCATCGTCGACATCATCATCCCCCGCGGCGGCCCTGGCCTCATCGAGGCGGTAGTCAACTCCGCCAAGGTCCCCGTCATCAAGCACGACGCCGGCATCTGCCACGTCTACGTCCACGCGCAGGCCGACCTCGCGATGGCCGAACAGATCGTACTGAACGCGAAGTGCCAGCGCCCCAGCGCGTGCAACGCCCTCGAGACCTTGCTCGTCGACGCCGCCGTTGCCGAGCAATTCCTCCCCAAGATGGCTGCCGCGCTCGCCGCGAAGCAGACCGAAGTCCGCGCCTGCGCAAAATCGCAGTCGCTCATGCCCGGCGCCAAGGCCGCCACGGAACAAGATTACCGCACCGAGCATCTCGGCCTCATCCTCAACGTGAAGGTCGTCGCCGGCCTCGCCGAGGCGGTCATCCACGTCGAAGACTACGGCTCGCACCACTCCGACGCCATCATCACGGCCGACGAGTCCGCCGCCCGCTCCTTCCTCGCCCAGATCGACAGCGCCTGTGTCTACTGGAATGCCAGCACCCGCTTCACGGACGGGGGCGAGTTCGGCTTCGGGGCCGAAGTCGGCATCTCCACCGACCGCTTGCACGCCCGCGGCCCCATGGGGATTCGTGAATTGACCACCTGGAAGTTCGAAATCGTCGGCCAAGGTCAAGTTAGGGGCTAATTTGGGTCGGTTTTCCGTTTGACAGACCCCCTCCCGGAAACCTTTCTTACCCTTCCTTTTGGCTAC
>CAMDQP010000001.1 GCA_945906115.1 Opitutus sp. GAS368 | reverse complement strand
ACCTTGACGAGGAAGGTCACGGCTTCCTTGCCGTCGACGATACGGTGGTCGTAAGAGAGGGCGAGGTACATGATCGGGCGGATCACGACTTGACCGTTTTCAGCGACGGGACGTTCGACGATATTGTGGAGGCCCATGATGGCCGCCTGCGGGTGGTTGAGAATCGGCGTCGAGAGCATCGAGCCATAGATGCCGCCGTTGGAGATCGTGAAGACGCCGCCCTGAAGTTCGGGCAGCTGGATCTTACCGTCGCGGGCGCGCTTACCGAAGTCGCCGATCGCCTTCTCGATGCCGGCGAAGTTGAGTTGGTCGCAATCACGGACGACCGGGACCATCAGACCCTTGTCGGTGCCGACGGCCACGCCGATGTCGAAGAAGTTATTTTCGACGATGTCTTCGCCGTCGAGCTGCGCGTTGATGGCGGGGACTTCCTTCATCGCCTGGACGGCGGCCTTCACGAAGAAGGACATAAAGCCGAGCTTGACCCCGTATTTCTTGAGGAATTCTTCGCCGTGGCGTTTCCGGAGCTCCATGACCGGAGCCATGTTGACCTCATTGAAGGTCGTGAGCATCGCGGTCTCCGTCTTGGCCTGCACGAGGCGTTCGGCGATTTTGCGACGCAGCGGAGACATGCGCTTACGCGTGGTGCGTCCTTCGCGCGAAGGGATGGGGACTGCAGCGACCGGAGCGGAGAGTGCGGCGGCGGAAGAGGGGGCGGCCGGAGCGACCAGAGCGACGGCGTGAATCGGAGCCTGACCAGCGAGAGCGGCGAGCATGTCGCCCTTGGTGACGCGGCCAGCTTTGCCAGAACCTTCGACGCCAGCAGGGTTTAGGCCGGTTTCGGCGGAGAGACGTCGGACGGCAGGAGAAACTTCGGCGGCGGCCCCGGACTTGGCGGCGACTGGTGCGGATTTCAGCGCGGGTGCGGGTGCGGCGGAAGCCACGGCAGCGGCCTTGGCGACAGGCACCGGAGCGAGGGGAGCGTTGCCGGCGGCACCGGCCTCGATTGAGGCTACAACTTGGCCGACAAGGACTTCGGTGCCGGCTTCGACAGAGAGGGTGATCTTGCCGTCGACTTCAGCGGTACCTTCGGAGGTCACCTTGTCGGTTTCGTAAGAAAAGAGGGCTTGGCCCTTGCGAACAGCGTCACCGCTTTTGACCATCCAGGCGGCCAGGAGGCCCCCGGTGATAGATTCGCCCATGGGAGGGATTTTGACTTCGACGGCCATGAAAATTAGGTAGGTTTAACCTTGGAACCCATTCCTGCCTGTTTCAACGGGGAAATGACCCTTTGAACGACCTAGGATGGGCGTTTAGGGGGTAGTAGGAGCGGTTCCAGACGCGAGAAATCCCGCTACTGTCACCCATTAGGCACCAAAGGCCTGCTTCAGCATGTCGGCCTGCTCGATCTTGTGGACCGACAGCGATCCTACCGCCGGGGAGGCCGCCGCATCGCGACCGGCATAAGTGGGACGGAGGCCGAGGCTGGACTCAATCTGGTCGGCGACGAAGGACCAGCCGCCCATGTTCCTGGGTTCGTCCTGGACCCAGACGACCTTCTTGGGCGAACCCAGCGTGGCGTGGACCTTGGCGAGCGTTTCGCCGTCGAAAGGATAGAACTGTTCGATGCGCACGATGCTCGTGGCCGTGTCCTTGCGAGCGGCGCGTTCGGCGTCGAGTTCGTAGAAGACTTTGCCGGAGCAAAGGATGAGACGTTCCGTCTTCGCGGCGGGGGTGGCATCGGTGAGCACCGAATGAAAGCGGCCCTTGGTGAAATCATTCAGGACGCTGACGCAGCTCTTATGGCGGAGTAGGCTTTTCGGCGTCATGACCACGAGCGGCTTGCGGTATTCGGACTTAACCTGACGACGTAACGCGTGGAAGAGTTGGGCTGGGGTCGACGGTTGGATCACCTGCAGGTTGTTTTCGGCGCTGAGCTGCAGGAAGCGTTCGAGGCGCGCAGAGGAGTGTTCTGGTCCCTGACCTTCGTAGCCATGGGGGAGGAGCATCACGAGGCCGCTCGTCTGACCCCACTTGGACTCGGCCGACGCGATAAACTGGTCGATCATGATCTGCGCGCCATTGGCGAAGTCGCCGAATTGGGCTTCCCAGATAACGAGCGAATCAGGGGCTTCGAGCGAGTAGCCGTAGTCGAAGCCAAGGACGGCGTATTCAGAGAGCGAGGAGTTAACCAGTTCGATTTCGGCTCCGGCGATGGAGCCGAGCGGGCAGTATTTGGCGTCGTTCGAAGGGTCGTGAAGTACAGCGTGGCGGTGCGAGAAGGTCCCGCGTTCGCAATCCTGGCCCGAGATGCGGACAGGATAGCCCTCCGCAAGCAGCGAAGCGAAGGCGAGGCCTTCGCCGAGACTCCAATCGAAGTTGAGGCCGGACTTGTAGGCGTCGGCCTTCGTGTCGAGCATGCGCTTGATCTTCGGGTTCGGGGAGAAGTCGGGCGGCATCTGCCAGAGCACTGGCGCTACTTTATCCAAGAGTTCCTGCGGGATGGAGGTGTCGACGTTATGTTCGTAAGGGGAGCGGAACGGACGGACGCCGACGGGGTTCTTTTTACGTTCCTCAATTTCAACGGCGACGGCGGCTTGGGCGCGCTCTTGAGCGGCGTTGAGCATGATGTCGAACTCGTTACGCAGCGCGATCAGTTCGCCGTCTGGCGCGGAACCGGATTCGGTCAGACGTGAAGCGTAGAGGTCAGCGACGGAAGAGTGGGCCGAAATCTCGCGATAGAGCACCGGCTGGGTGAAGGCGGGTTCGTCGGTCTCGTTGTGGCCGTAGCGGCGGTAGCAGACGATATCGACGACGGCATCGGCGCCGAACTTCTGGCGATATTCCAAGGCGATTTCAGTCGCGAGGACGACGGCATCAGGGTCGTCGCCGTTGGCGTGGAGGATCGGAGATTCGGTGAACTTGGCGATCTCAGTGCAATGACGGCCAGAGCTGTACTCGTCGGGGTTGGCCGTGAAGCCAACTTGATTGTTGGTGACGAGGTGGAGCGTGCCGCCGACCTGGTAGCCTTTAAGCTCGGCCAGATTGAGCGTCTCCATCACGACGCCTTGGCCGGCGAAGGCAGAATCGCCGTGCAGGAGGATGGGTAGGGCTTTCGAGCGATCAGCGCCGCCCTGTACGTCGATGAGCGCGCGGGTGCGGCCGAGCACGACGGGATTGACGGCTTCGAGGTGGCTGGGGTTATAGGCGAGGGTGATGCTGACTTCCTTGCCGTCGACGACGCGGGCGCCCGCATAGCCGAGGTGGTATTTCACGTCGCCATCGCCATGCGTGGTATCTGGGATGTGGTTTTCGGAGAAGCCGGCGAAGAGGGCCTCGGCCTTCTTGCCGCAGATGTTGACAAGGACGTTAAGGCGACCGCGGTGGGCCATGCCGATGACGAGATCTGTCACGCCGAAGCTCGGGGCGCGGTGAATGACCTGATCGAGCGCGGACAGCAAGACTTCGCCTCCTTCGACGGAGAAGCGCTTAGCGCCGACGAAAGTCTTGTGAAGGAAGCGTTCGAGCTGTTCAGCCTGGACGATCGAGCGGAGGAAGCGACGACGAGCGGCGGCGTCATAGGTCGGCCGGAGCCCGTAGGACTCGATGCGATCCTGGAGCCAGCGGCGGCGCTCGCCGTCTTGGATATGGGTGTACTCGACGCCGATTGGGGAACAGTAGGTGGACTTCAGCTTCGCGACGATTTCCCCCAGGGGGAGCATCTTGCCGCCGAGGAAATCGCCGGTGTGGAAGACTCGGTCGGCCGGGATGCCGTCGAGGCCGAGGGCCTTGTCGGAGAGTTCGAAGTGGGGCGTCGGTTCGGCGAGAGGGTTGATGCGGGCCTGCTGATGGCCGAGTGTCCGGTAAGCGTTGATGGCGGCGAGGACCTTCCATTGGGCGACGGCGTCGACGCCACCGGCGGCGGGAGCGGCGCCTTTGGCGGGCTTGGGCGGCAGGCTCATGCCGAGCTCGAAGCCCTCGAAGAAGGCGCGCCATTCCGCGTCCACGGAAGAAGGGTCCTTGGACCACTGTTCGTGATAAGATGATACGAGATCCGCGTTCCAGCGGCTACCGACGCTAAGATGTTTCATTTCTTTGCCTGTAAAAGGAGAGTAAACCCTAGACGATTGGACCCGTGCATCACAAGCCAAGACCCAGTCGAAACCAGACCAGACCGTGCCCAAAATTGGTAGAGTTTGGGGGTTGTAACAGGAAAACAGGGCAGGTTTAATTCGGGCTGTCGATGTCGTCCCCACGTCCGGCCAATCGCTCCTACTCCACGGAAGCCCTGGAGAGGTGGTTTGTGTCTCTTCCGGAAGAGTGGGAGTCCGCCTTTAAGGAGGCTGACCTCATTGAAGGTCGCAGGCTTTATACGGAAGGATTGGTCAGACAAATCGAACTCAAGCCAGAAAACGCCGAAGCCGTCACGCGCACCGAGACGCAGACCGTCCGGGCGGTGATTGAAATTAATGGAGCCAAATTGGAATGGCGCACCTCCTTGCCCGAAGAAGAGAACGGCGCGCCGTTCGCCGTCGCTTCCATTTATGAGATTGAAGAGCTCATTGCCGACGAGATCCCGGCCGTCGACGAGTCCGCCGCCGCGGCCGCCCCCGAGGCGCCCAAGGAGCCCGAACGCAAGGATCCCAACGCCCGCACTTCGCTGAAGCTGCAGGTCTCCTTCGACCTGTCTTCCGACGGACTGAAGATTTCCGCCGCCTGGGCAGGGCGGGGTGGCCATGCCTGGAATTGCTTCGGCCCTGGGGCCATCCCAGGAGACGAGCTTTCCGACGAGCAGCGTCAGACCCTTTTCCGTTTCAACACCGTCGCGCACCGGGCGGGCTTCGTCTACAGCAAGGCCACTGGCGCCTGGGCCATTGATAATATCGGCCGAATCGAACGGTTCGTGCGCGAGGAACTCAACGACTGGCGCAAGCGATTCAAGCTCATCGGGGAGGACGCCCTCAATATCTTCCGGAACGAACAACTTCAGGTCGCCGTCGACGCCGAAGCCGAATCCGCCGCCGACGGAAGATCCTTCAAGCTGAACTGGCGCCTCAAGGCTGGCGGGCATCGCCTCCTGGCCGATGAACAGAAGCTGCTCCTCAAAGCCGGTGGCCGCCCGGTCATCCTGCCCGGTAAGGGTGTCGTCGCCTACAACGCCGCGGTCGCAGATTTCTCCGAAGACTGGCGGGCCAAGGACGGCGAAGTACCCCGCTACCTTTTGCTTTCGCTGTTCGATCACGCCGCCGTCGGCGCCCTGAAGCTCAACGACGACCTCAAAGCTTGGAAGGATAAGCTCCTCCAAGAGCCGATGCCGCCCGCTAGTCTCCCCGCCCACCTCCGTCCTTATCAGGCCAAGGGCGTCGCCTGGCTGGGTCGTCTCTGCGAGCTGGGCTCCCATCCGTTGCTCGCCGACGAGATGGGCCTCGGCAAGACCGTCCAGGTGCTCGCCTTGCTCGCTTCGCGCCCCATCGGTGAGCGGTCCCTCATCGTCTGCCCCGCCAGCGTCATCCCCGTCTGGCTCGGTGAGATCAAGCGCTTCCATCCGGAGATGAGCGCCGGGGTGGCCGTGCTCACGGCCGACGACGACTTCGTCACGAATCCTTCAGCCAAGCTTTGGATCTCTAGCTATACCCAGCTGCGTCGCCATGCTGACCTGCTGGCCAAGACCCGGTTTGGTTACGCGGTACTCGACGAAGCCCAGGCGATCAAAAACCCGGAGTCCAAGACGACGCAGACCTGCGTCTCGTTGCAGGCGGATCATCGCATCGCGATCACCGGCACCCCGCTGGAGAACCGCCCGACCGACCTGTGGACAATCTTCCGCTTCTTGATGCCCGGCTTGCTTGGTAAGCGTGCCAATTTCGAACGCATGATGCTGCGCGATCCTTCGATTGCCCTCGGCAAGGTTCGTCGCCAGGTTTCGCCTTTCATTCTGCGTCGTCTGAAACGTCATGTCGCCGCGGACATCCCGCCGAAAATGGAGGTCGTGCTGCCTTGCCCGCTCACCCACGAACAACGTGCGCTCTACCAGCATCTCACGCAGGGTAGCGGCCTATCGGGCGAACTCGCCTCGTTGCTGTCGAAGGATGCGACCTCGGTACTCACGCTCCTCATGCGTCTCCGTCAGGTCTGTTGCGACCCCGGTCTGCTGCCCGAGAATTCGCATTGCCCGTCGGCCCACTCGGGCAAGGTCACCTTACTGGTCTCTAAACTTTCCGAAATCGCAGCCAACGGCTCCAAGGCGGTCGTCTTCTCCCAGTTCGTCTCGCTCATCGAGCGCGTGAAATCCGCGCTCGCCCGTGATCTGCCGTCGTTGCCGATCTACGAGCTGACCGGCGAGACCAAGGATCGTTCAGCGCCGGTCGAGCAGTTCAAGGAGACCAAGGGACCAGCCTTGTTCCTCGCCTCGCTGAAGGCCGGCGGCACGGGCATCACGCTCAATACCGCCGAGTACGTCTTCCTAATGGATCCTTGGTGGAATCCCGCCGTCGAAGCCCAAGCCGTCGATCGGGTCCACCGCATCGGTCAGAAGAACCCGGTACTCATTTACCGCATGATCGCCCCAGGCACGGTCGAGGAGCGCATTGAAGAACTCAAGCAGGAGAAGCGCGAACTGTTCTCCACGGTTGTCGGGGATATCCCGGACATGACGGACTGGACGCGCCATTTCACGTCGTTGGACGCCCTTATCCGCCTCAGCGATTCGCCGGCCGCGTCGGCTTCGGCGGAAGCGGCTCCGGAGCGCGACGCCGAAGGCTAATCACTACGCGATTAGGTCGTATTCCTCGGCGCCGGTGACGGTCACCTCAGCAAACTCGCCGATCGGGAGTTTCTTCGACACCTTGACGATACCGTCAATCTCCATGGCATCGCCGACGCTGCGGGCGATGCCCGGGCTTTCGACGAGGACGCGGAGCTTGCGGCCCACGAAGGCTTCGCCGCGTTGCTTGGAAAGACGCTGGAGGAGGAGCATGGCGCGGGCGTAGCGATCGGCTTTCACCTCGTCGGAGAGGTGGCCTTCCATCTTGGCGCCCTTGGTGCCTTCTTCCTTTGAGTACTTGAATACGCCCACGCGGTCGAACTTGGTCTGTTCGAGGAAGGCGAGCAGTTCGGTGAAATCTTCTTCGGTCTCGCCGGGGAAGCCGACGATGAAGGTGGTGCGGATGACGAGATCCGGGATGCCTGCACGCATGCGGGCGATCAGGTCGCGGATATAGGCGCCATCGGTCTCACGCTGCATCGCGCCGAGCATCTTGTCGGAGACGTGCTGGAGGGGGATGTCGACGTAGCGGACGACATGCTTGGACTGGCCGATGGTCTCAATGAGCTCGTCGCTCCAGTGGGCCGGGTGCGTGTACAACAGGCGAATCCAGAAATCGCCTTCGATCTGGTCGAGCTCGCGGAGGAGGGAGGCGAGCGATTCGCCTTTGGAGGAATCCACCTTGCTGCGCGGGTTGGGGCGGGCTTCGGTCCAGCGGTCCATGCCGAAGTAGGTCGTGTCCTGAGAGATCAAGTTCATCTCCTTCACGCCTTCGGCCACGAGCTGACGGGCTTCCTTGACCACGGATTCGACCGTGCGGCTGCGATGGCGTCCGCGGATGCGCGGGATGATGCAGAACGTGCAGGGGTGGTTACAGCCTTCGGCGATTTTGATGTAGGCCGAATGGCGTGGCGTCAGGCGGAAGCGAGGGGTGTCGAAATCCGGGATGAAGGTCGTCGTCTTGGAGAGAAACTCGGTCATGCCGGCTTCGCCGCCCATGACCTTATGAATGACCGGGACGATGTTCGTGACCTGGTCGAGGCCGATAAACGCGTCGACCTTCGGTAGTTCGACGCGGCCCTTGGCACCTTCGACGACGGGCAGGGCCCCTTGGTAGCGCTGGGACATGCACCCGGCGACGATGAGCTTCTGGCCTTTCTTGCGGGCGGTGGCCTTGCCGTCGCTCATCTCATAGATGGCTTCGAGGGCCTCGTGCTTCGAGGCGTCGATGAAGGAGCAGGTGTTGACGATCACCACGTCGGCTTCCGAGGCATCGGCGGTCATGGACATGCCGGCCTTAGCGAGGTGACCAATCATGATCTCGGAATCGATGAGGTTCTTGGCGCAGCCAAGGGAGACGAGGCCTACTTTTACGGACATGGCGGGATAAGGAGCAGAGAAGGGGCGGAAAGCAACCCCAGGCGTCAGAGAGTCAACCAGGCTTCAGCCGGAATCGCCTCTGGGCGTGCCAAACTGGTCAATCCGTAGCGGGGCAGGTCCGCCAACCAGGCGGTGACATCCGCGGCGCCTGGGAAAAGTTTCTTGGCGGCGGAGCCGACCTGTTTGCGCCGTTGGGTGAAGAGCATGCGGGCGACTTCACGGGCGCGGGGGCTGAGGCGCTTGGCGTCGGGGCGACGACGGAGCACGAGCAGGCACGAGTCGACCTTGGGCGGTGGGTTGAATGACTGGGCGGGTACCGGGTGCACTTTGACCTTCTCGAACGCCAGGTGGACCTGCGCGGTGACCGCCGACCAATGTCCCGTGCCGACGTCGGCGGTGAGACGTTCGGCGGCCTCGCGCTGGAGCATCAGCACCATCATCGAGGGGTGGGGGCCGGCGCAGATCGCATCCATCCACGGCGTGGAAATCGCGTAAGGAAGATTGGCGATGACCTTGAAGGAACCGTCGGTGGGGTCGACGAGGCCAGCGCGGGGAAAGTCGACAGCGTCACCTTCCTTCAGGTGGAAGGTCTTCGGGAAGTGCGGTAGTAATGATTCCGTCAGATGGAAGTGCATCGTACGGTCGGCCTCAATTGCGTAGAGGTCGGTGCCAGCGCAAAGCAGGGTGCGGGTCAGCGTGCCCAGTCCGGGGCCGACTTCGACGACCGTTTCGCCGGCCTTGACCTCGCCGAGCTCGAGGGACTTGCGGACGATATTTCCGTCGATGAGGAAATTCTGACCGAGCCACTTCTTGGGCATATGGGAGAGGCGGGCCAGCAGGTCCCGGGTCTCGTTGGGCGAAAGCGGGCCGTCGTTCATGCGGTTTGCAACGCCTTCATGAGCGCGGCCGGATTCGGCTCACGCATGAGGGACTCACCGACGAGCAGGGCCTGCGCACCGGCGGCGCGCATGCGGGCGGCGTCTTCGGCCGTCTTGATGCCGCTCTCGGCGACCTTCAGGACGGACTTCGGCATGTGCGGGATGACGCGTTCGGCGAAAGACAGGTCGATTTGGAAGGTGGAAAGGTTACGGTTATTCACGCCGACCATGTCGGGGTCATGACGGAGGGCGCGCTCGAGCTCGGTCTCGTCGTGGACTTCGAAGAGCGTGTCCAGGCCGGCGAGCTTGGCCGAACGGTGGATTGGGACGATCTCTTCGTCAGTCAGGCCGCGAACAATGATCAGGATGCAGCGGGCGCCGGCTTGGGCCGCTTCCAGCACCTGGTAAGGGTGTACCATGAAGTCCTTGCGGATACAGGGGAGGGGGCGGGCCCAGGAGGCCTGATCTTGGACGACTTGGACGAGGTCCTTAAGTTCCCCTTGGAAGTACTTCGTTTCGGTGAGGACGGAGAGACAGTCGGCGCCGGCGGCGGCGTAAGTGCGGGCTTGGGCGACGGCGTCCACGGCGGCGCGAATCTGGCCGACGCTCGGCGAGGCCCGTTTGACTTCCGCGATGACGCTGAGGCGGCCCGGGACCAGCAAGGACTGGCGGAAACCTGGCGTCGAATGCCTGCCAGCGAAGGCCGCCAGCTCGGTATCCGTGACCGCCCGGGCGAACGGGGCGATTTCCCGGCGCTTGGCGTCCATGATTTCGGTTAGCTTGTCCACTGGCCCTAAAGCAAGCGCTCCCGGGGCTTCTGGCAATCGTTTTGACTCCCTTCCTTACTGCCTTCTGCATCGGGTCATGCCCGGCATCGACCATCTGCTTACGACCACCGCCCGACTTCGTGCACCCGACGGTTGCCCTTGGGACCGCGAGCAAACGCATCGCACCATCTGCGATTGCTTAGTCGAAGAAGTCGCTGAGCTCGTCCAGGCGATCGATCGCAACGACGACGCCAATCTCCGGGAAGAGTTGGGCGATCTGCTCTTCCATATTGCGATGCACACGCAGATGGCCTCCGAAGCCGGCAAGTTCACTTTCGACGACGTCGCCCGCGAGGTGAACGAAAAGATGATTCGTCGGCATCCGCATGTCTTCGGTGACGGCGCCAAGCTCGGAACTGCTGACGCGGTTGTGACGCAGTGGGAGCAGATCAAACTTAAGGAGAAGGGCGCCCAGAAGCCCACGGTCTTCAAGGATTTGCCTCCTTCGCTCAACGCCATCTTGACTGCCCGTGAAGTGTGGAAGCAGGTCCGCAAGAAGCAGCTCGATGCTGGAGCGACCGTCGCTGTCGCCCAGGTCGACGCCCAGGCCCAAGGACTGACCGAGGAAGCTGCCGGCCGGAAACTCTTCGAGTTGATCGCCGCCTGCCGCGATGCCGGCATCGATCCGGACTCGGCTTTGCGGCGGCAGACGGCCAAGGTCGTCGCTGAGGCCGAACTTCGCGCCCCTCAAGGTTGAGCATGGAGCAGGACGACCAACCCATCACTGTGCACGTCGGCGGACGCCCCCTGCTGATCTGGCCGCGCGTCTCCGCTCGCACCACCCGCGTCAGGCTGTCGGTTAAACCTGGGCCGAAAGTCATCCTCACTTATCCACCGCACGCCTCGCATGCCTCCGCGCTGGCTTTTCTCCGCGACAATCTTCCTTGGTTGGAACGCGTGCTCGCCAAGGCACGTCCCGTCCAGCCTTCGCTCACTTCGCATCTACGCAAGTTCCCGTGGGTCACCCTAGATGACCGCTTGCTGGCAATCGAGACAGAGCAGGGCACTCGTGGGAGCATCCGCATCTCGAAGACTGAAGATAAGGTGAATCTCGTGATGCCATCGGCCGACCCGGAGCAAGGCGCCGTGCGGGTTATCCGTCGCTTGGCTGAAACGGGTCTCGGTTTGGCCGTCGACCGGTTGAGCAGCAAGGTGGGCGTGACGGTCGAGCAGGTCAGCGTGCGGGATCAGACCACTCGTTGGGGGTCGTGCTCGACGACGGGCGCGTTGTCGCTGAATTGGCGGCTGGTGCTGCTGCCGCCGATGTTACACGACCACGTCATCCTGCATGAGCTTTCCCATCGTCGTCACATGGATCATTCTGACCGCTTCTGGAATCAATTGGCCGCGTGGGATCCGGATTGGAAGAAGCATGACCGGGAGCTGAACAAGCGTTGGAATGTTATCATGGACCTCGGACGATGAGCCATTCCGAAGTGGGCCAGTCGCCGGATGAAGTTTTCGATGTCGTCGATGCACGTGATGATGTCGTCGGCCAGGAGTTCCGCCGGGAGATCCATCGACGCGGACTGCTCCACCGGGCGATTCATATTTTTTGGCTCCGGGGGGACGGGCAGCTCTGCCTCCAGCGGCGTTCCTATGCCAAGGATAATTGCCCGGGCCTGCTCAGTTCTTCGTGCGCCGGCCATGTAGACTCTGGCGAGAATTACCTGCGGGCGGCCGTTCGGGAACTGCACGAGGAACTGGGTGTCGCCGTCCCGCCCGCGGCCTTGCTCGAGATTGACTATGCCCCCTGGCACGCGGACCTCGGGAATGAGTTCGTCCGTTCCTATTTGTTGCGTGGCGACCATCCGACAGAGCTCGCCGAATTCGAGGTGGACTCCCTGCTTTGGCGAACTCCCGCCGAGGTCGGGTCTTGGGCCAAGGCCGAGCCGGCGGTGTTCGCGACGCCGCTGTTGCACTTATTTCGCAGGCAGGATATCCGTCGTGCCTTGGGTCTGTCTGCGTAATTGTTTGAACTAACCGTGGGGAGGTGAGATAGAGGGGAGTGTCCGACGCCCCCAAAGAACCCTCCGATGCCCCCGCGGTGGTACCATGGTATCATTGGGTGTGGGTCGTGCCGTTGGCGCTGTTTTTTCGCCTGTGGCTGGCTACCTTGCGTTTCCGGTGTAACGTAGAACGCTTCGACGATTCCGAGGGCCCGGTGGTCTTGTTACTCTGGCACGATAAGCTTTTCGTCTCGTCGTGGGTTGCGAACCGCTACTTCTCCCGACCGGTGACGGCGCTCATCAGTACCAGCAAGGACGGTGCCTGGCTGGTCGCTTTCTTCAGGTTCATGGGCATCTCCGCGGTCCGGGGGTCTTCTAATCGTCGCGGTGCCGCCGCCTTGATCACCCTGACTCGCTCCATGCGCGCGGGTAATCATACCGGCATCACTCCGGACGGACCGAAGGGGCCCGCCCGTGAGTTCAAGACTGGGGCGGTCTCGCTTGCTCGCCTGACGCGCAGCCCCTTCGTCGTCATGGGTATCCGTTACGATGCTTGCTGGCGTATGCGCAGTTGGGATCGGTTCGCGATGCCGATTCCATTCTCGAAAGTGGTAGTCACCTTGGAGCGCGAGCCGATGCCTGCGGAAGGCGAAACAGACGAAATCATCTCCGCCCGATTGAAGGCCCGCTTGGACGAGACTTCAACTGATTCCGCGTAAGGGCCTAGGCCTTGCCGAGGAGCTTCTCGGCGTACTTTGCCAACAGGTCTGACTCGAGGTTGACCCGGTCTCCGGCCTTTCGGCTGGAGAGGTTGGTTACTTCCAAGGTGTGCGGGATGACCCAAATGCGGAAGCCGCTGGGAATCAAGTCGGCCACCGTCAGCGACATGCCATCGACGGCAACACAGCCCTTGCGCACGACGTGGCGCAGGAAGGCGTCGGAAGCCATGATGTCGAGCCGCCAGTCAGCGCCGTCCTGTCCGAAGAACAGAATCTCGCCACAGCCGTCGATATGCCCGGTCACGAAGTGCCCACCCAGCCGGTCGGTCGGCAGGAGGCTGGGTTCAATATTGACGACCGAGCCTGGGCGGAGGTCGCCGAGATTGGTCAGTCGAAGCGTCTCGGCGAGGAGGTCGAAACTGGCTTGCGCACCCTGAGGGTCGACGACCGTTAGACAGCAGCCATTGGTAGCGATGCTGTCGCCCGCTTTGGCGGAGGCGAGTAGGGGGTGGGCAAAGGTCAGGCGGGCGCCGTCCTTGTCGCGCGGAGCGATGGAAAGGACCTTGGCGGCTCCCTGGACTAGCCCGGTGAACATCGAGAAATAAAAAAGGGGCCTTGGCAGGCCCCGGAGGTGTTAGTTCTGCTTGCCGTCTTGGGCTCGCTTGGCGCGTTCTTCGGCGTCGAGCTTGGCGCGGACCGCGGCGCGTTCTTCTTCCTCGATCTGCTTAAGGCGGAGCTTCTTGCGTTCGTCTTCTTCGACGGCGCTGCGCACTTCGTCTTCAACTTCATCGGAAGCCTTCTTGAATTCGCGCTTGGCCTTACCCAGGCCGCGGGCGAGTTCAGGGAGCTTGGAACCTCCGAAAAGGAGCAGGACAACGAAGAGAACAACCCAGATGACTGGGCCATCGAATACGGCAAGAGGGAGGTTCATGGTCAGATTGCGATTGCTGTGAATGAGGGAGAGTCAAATATTTCGATAAGTCTTGGTTATGTCAACCCATGTCTCCCATCGTGATGTCTGGTACGTAGGCCATGTCCAAGGGGTCGGTTTTCGTGCCCAAGTCCTCGGTTTGGCCCGTGGTTATGATGTCACGGGTTACGTCCAGAACTTGACTGACGGCAGGGTGTATCTGCACGCCGAGGGCGACGAGGGTGAGGTCGAAGCCTTTACTGACCAGATTGCCAAATCTCTCGACGGACATATTCGCGGCGAGGAGATCAAAACTTTCACCGGACTGCGCACGTGTCGCGAGTTCGCCCTCCGCCGATGAGTTCCGCCATCTCCGTCCGCCATCTCACCAAGGATTTCCGCATTGGCCTCCGTGGGCTCAAGCTCCGCGCGGTCGACGATTTCTCACTGGAGATTCCCTGTGGTCAGGTCTACGGCCTGCTCGGGCCCAACGGCTGCGGCAAGAGCACCACGCTCAAGGTTATCCTGGGCCTCGTCTCCGCGACCGCCGGCGAGATCAGTATCCTCGGCGAACCTTCCGCCACTAGCGTCGCGCGTCGACGTACCGGCTTCTTACCCGAGGCACCTTATTTTCATAAGTTCCTTACTGGCCGCGAACTCGTGCGCTACTGCGCGCAGCTCAGTGGCGTCGCCGACACTGAGCTCGGAGCCGCCGTCGAAGACGCGTTGGGATTGGCCGCGATGAACGAGGCCGCCGATCGTCCGATTGGCACCTATTCGAAGGGGATGCTACAACGTATCGGCTTTGCTCAGGCCGTGGTGCACGATCCTGAACTCGTCATCCTTGACGAGCCCACCGCCGGCGTTGACCCCGTCGGTTCCGCCTCCATCGGCAGGATGATCCAGGCGATGCGCGCCAAGGGGAAGACCGTCGTTCTCTGCTCTCACCTCCTCGGACAGGTCGAGCAGATCTGCGACCGCGTCGCCATCATGGACCGCGGTAAACTCGTCCTCGAAGGCGCCGTGGAGGATGTCCTGTCCCGTCGTGATCGCCATGTGATGACGATTGAGGCCATGACGCCCACGGCGCGGGCCGCCGCTGAAGCGGCGCTGGAGGCGCATGGCGCCAAAATCACCTCCGTCACCCATCCCCGCCGCTCCCTGGAAGACCTCTTCCGTGAACTCGTAACTGGAAGTCGCGACGCCTGATATGAAAGATTCTCTTCGCCGTATGCTTTGGATCTCCCAGGTCACCTTCCTGGAAGCCGTCCGTCAGCGTTTCTTCGCCTTCCTGCTCGTGCTCAGCGCCGCGATGGTCCTGTCCTCCGTCTCGCTCCGCGTCTTCGACTTCGGCCACGGGGAGCTTAAGTTTATCGCCGATTTTGGGTTCGGCGGCATGTTCTTCTTCGGCTCAGTCCTGGCGGTGGTCATGACTGCTCAGCTGTTCTTCAGCGAAATTGACAACAAGACCGCGCTTACGTTGCTGGCTAAGCCCCTGAGTCGCCCGGAATTCCTGCTGGGTAAGTTCTTTGGTGCCTGGGCGGTATTGGGCGTCTTCGTCTTGGTCTTAGCCGGCCTGCAGGGCGTTGTCCTGTGGGCACGCGAGCAGGAGTTGGTCGTCATGGCGGAGCAGGCCGGTAAGATTCCCCCCACCTTCAGCATCGTCGGCCTAGGCCAGTTAGTGTTGCTGCAATGGCTCCGGCTGGGCGTGGTCATCGCCATCGTCCTCGCGATTTCCGCTTTGGCGCGCACCTTCCTTTTCACGGTCGTAGTCGGCTCGTTGGCCGTCGTCGCAGGTCAGCTCCAGTGGATTGCGCAGGACGCTTTCCTTCGTCCGACGGATTCGCCTGTTTATGCTGCCTTCCTTTGGATCAGTACCCGGCTGATTCCTAATCTCCAGCAATTCAATCTCGCTGACGCGCTCGTGCTCGGTTCCTCCGTGGTTGAGGAGGGGGCGTTGATTTCCGTCGGCTTCTCCGGTCTGGCTTATCTGGTTGCCTACCTGACCCTCGGATCGTTGATCTTTCGCCGGAGGGAAATCTGATGCGCCGTTTCGCCCCTTGGCTCGTGGTCGGCGTGCTTATTCTTGGAGCTGGGACCTTGGCGGAATCCTCATGGCGGCGCATCCGGCCGAGCATTCCCGAAATTGGGCGCAAGGAGCTTGAGCCCACCCTAGGACAAGGCGTGCTGCTCGGCGTCTTGGGCGGTCTGCGGACGGTCGTCGCCGACATCGCTTGGATCCGTAGCTACGTCTTCTGGGAGCGCCGTGATCGTCCCGGTTGCGAGGCTTTGATGCGGACGGCCTGCACCCTTGATCCGCATGCTCGATATTTTTGGGAAAACACCGGATTACGCATCGGCCTAGATATGGCGCACTGGGAGATTCGTCGTCGGGGTGGCTATGCCAAGGTGCCCGCCGAAACCCAGGAGCGACTTTTCCGCCAATATGGACGCCGGGGACTGGATGTCCTCGAAGAGGGCATGGCTTATGCCCGTAGTCGCACTTCCTTGCTGCTGGCGGCAGGCTTCCTCGCGGAAGGAAAACTCAAGGACCTCCGACTCGCGGCCGATTATTACCGGCAGGCCGCGGAGGCGCCGGACGCTCCTTGGTATGCGGCCCGGATTTGCGCGGACTTCGATTGGGGTGCCGGCCGGAAGACCGAAGCCTACCGTTGGTACCGGAACTACTGGGAGACGCGCATGCGTGCCAAGGAGGACGGTTTTCCGGAAGACCTGATCAGGCTACGCATCATGGAGACCGAGCTGCGCCTCGGCATCCTTCAGCGGATACCCCGACAGGTCTGGGAACGCTGATTAGAACGGCTCGTCTGACTTCTTCTCCGCAGGCGCACCCTTGGGGGCACGAGGCTTACGCGGAGGGAATTCGAACCACCAGCCCTTCTGCTTGTCGGCGATAAGGAAGGCTTCGAAGGTGCGCTTGGTACGATTGGAGACGAACTTCTTGATCCCGGTCTTACCTTCGTTGAGGAGTCTACGGACGTCGTCGGCGGAGATCGGCGACTTGAGCATCTCGGAGTTGAGGCTGAAGGTCTTCTTCGCGCCGGCTTCCTGGGCCTTGTGCGGACAGACGCGGTAGCCTGCGGTCGGCGTGTGCTGGACGTCTAGGCCGCTGACGGGGCAGGGACCGAGGACGGGCCATTCGACGTCGAAAGCGTCCGGGTTGCCGTCGGCACCTTCGCGAGGAGGGAAATAAAGCACGGCCTTAAGCTTGCCGCTCGGGGCCTTAGGCTTGGTCTTGCGCGGGGCCTTGACCGGGGCGGCTGCTTCGCCTTCCGCGGCCGGAGTGGCCGGGGTCTCGGTCTTTTCCTCGGTGCCGCGAGGCTTGATCGTGTCCGGGTCGACGAGGTCGATGTAGCCCGTGAAGTTCTTGCCCGACTTCATCGAGCGGAAGTCGGAGAACGGTCCGATGCGCCGCTTCTCGATTAATTCAGCGACTTCGACCGGGGTGATCGTGTGTCCGTTCATACCGACGTAGATCGTCAGCTTCGGGCGATCGGTCGTGCCGACCGTGTCCTGGGAGAAGTATTTCTCGCCGTCGGTCTGCAGCGGCTTGCCGTCGGTCGGGGAGAGAACCTGCGGGGCCAGTTCGAGCGAAGGCGGTTTCACGGCGCCTTTCTTCACGATAATCTCAAGGAGGGCCTTGATCTCCTTCATGAACTCGCGCGGCCCCATCTTGCCGTGCTCGATCTGCTTGAGCTTATATTCCCATTCGCCAGTCATCTGGGGCTCCGTGAAAACGCCCATTTCCTTGGCGTGCAGGAACTGGTGGAGCTGGAAGGCCTTGGCGAGGGGGACGAGCTCTTTGCCCTGACGCTCGATATAGGTCTTCGCGAGAAGTTCTTCAATCGTCGCGGCGCGGGTGGCGGGCGTGCCGAGACCACGTTCCTTCATTGCTTCGGCCAAGGCTTCGTCGTCGACCAGCTTCCCGGCGTTTTCCATCGCGCCGAGGAGCGAGGCTTCGTTGTAGCGGGCGGGTGGCTTGGTGGCGTCTTCCTTGACGTCGACGCCGTTGACCTTGGCCTTGGCGGGTGAGCCGTCGGCGGGGGCGAGGGCGGGCAAACTGGCGGAGCCTTCCTTGTCCTTGTCTTCTTCGGCTTCCGCTTCCTGGCCCCAGACAGCGCGCCATCCGGCGACGACGAGAACTTTACCAGTCGTGCGGAAATTATGTTCACCGACGAGGGTCGTACGGACGGTCTCCTCGAATTCGGCCATCGGGAAGAAGACGGCGACGAAGCGACGGACGACGAGGTCGTAAATCTTCTGCTCGACGTCAGTCAGGCCGCGAGGGACGGTGCCGGTCGGGATGATGGCAAAGTGGTCACTGACCTTCTTGTTGTCGAAGACGCGGCGACCAGCGGAATCAACCCAGCCGCTACGGAGCGCTTCCTTTGCAAAGACGCCAGCAGGGTGGGCGCCTTCGAGCGACTGGAGGGCCGCCTTGGCGTTCGGAAGATAATCCTCGGGCAGGTACTGGGAATCGGTTCGAGGGTAGGTGAGCGCCTTGTGCTTTTCGTACAGGGCTTGGGCGACGCCGAGGGTGGTCTTGGCCGAGAACCCGAAGCGTCGATTACCTTCCCGCTGGAGGGTCGTGAGATCGAAGAGGCGCGGGGCACTTTCCTTCTTCGGCTTGCGCTCGTCGGTGACGATACCGGTGCCGATCTTGATCGAAGCTTCGGCCACTTTGCGGGCCTGCGCTTCGTCGTAGAAACGTTCGGCTTCCTTGCGGTCAGTGACGCCGGGCACCTGGGCGGCGCCGCGGTAACCACCGTTGGAGAGGCCGAAGTCGCCCTCGATCTTCCAGAAGGTCTTGGGGACGAAACTACGGATTTCGAGCTCGCGCTTCACGATGAGCATGAGCGTAGGAGTCTGGACGCGACCGACGGAGAAGACTTCTCGTTTCGCGCCACCAATGACGATGGTCGAGAACCGGCTCGCGGTCATGCCGACCAGCCAGTCGGCCTGGGAGCGGCAGATGGCGGCGTCGAGCAGGCCCTGCTTGGCTTCCGCGGGGAGAAGGTGGTCGAAGGCTTCGGCGATGGCCGTGTTCGTCATGCTCGCCAGCCAGAGGCGCTGGCAGGGTAGTTTGCACTTCGCGAGCTGGTAGACGTAGTGGAAGATGAGTTCACCTTCGCGGCCGGCATCGCAGGCGTTAACGACTGTGCCGACGTCCGGGCGGTTCAGGAGCTTCTTCAGCAGTTTATAGCGGTCTCCGTTGTTACGCTCGCTGATGACGGCCTTGAGGATGTCGGGGCTGGCGGTGCCGTCGAACTTGACCGGATCAATCGGGAGATCCTTGAGGGTCCAGCGCTTGAATTTCGGATCGATGTCATCCGGATCCACGAGGCGTACCACGTGGCCGATGGAAGAACTGATCACCCACTTCTCGTTCTCGAAGTAATC
Source organism: Opitutus sp. GAS368 (assembly GCA_945906115.1). Taxonomy (GTDB): domain Bacteria; phylum Verrucomicrobiota; class Verrucomicrobiia; order Opitutales; family UBA953; genus UBA953. Next base: position 26,657 of record CAMDQP010000001.1, on the reverse strand, counting down.
GCTGGTGGCCTTGGGTACCTTGAGGACCTTAGCCAGATCCGTCGCTACCGAGGGTTTCTCGGCGATGACGAGGATCTTGGAACCAGCGGGAGCGACTTCGGAGGAGGACTTTGAGGAATTCTTGCGCATACGTGGGATGATAACCGGTGGTCAAATTCGGTTACATTCCCTGCTCGGCGAAGGAGTCGTCAAGGGCGGCAATCAGCGAGGCAATCGTGGCGTCGGTCTCGTCTCCCATGTTGGAGATGCGGAAAGTCTTGCCCTTCAGCTTGCCGTAGCCGCCATCGATGACGAGCTTGTGCCGGGATTTGAGAATCTTGTTGAGACGCTCGAGGTCGGCGTTGCGGTCGTTCTTGAAGCAGTTGAGACCGCGGGTGCCGAACTGGATTTCCGGCAGGAGCGAGAAGCCCTTGGCGAGGCCCCAAGCGCGCATGCGTTCATTTAGGCGGATGTGGCGGGCGTGACGGTTGTCGAGGCCTTCGGCTTCGACTTCGAGGAGGCGCTGCTGGAGGCCGTAGAAGAGGGAGATACAGGGGGTCGAAGGGGTCATGCCCTTGACGTGGTTATCGTGGAACTCGATGAGGTCGAAGTAGTAGCCGCGATCGGGGGACTGCTTGGCGCGTTCGCGGGCGCGTTCGCTGACGGCGAAGATTGCGAGGCCCGGGGGCAGGGCCAGAGCCTTCTGCGAGCCAGTCAGGAAGATGTCGATGCCGAGCTCGTCCTTCTTGATTGGGATAGTCGAGAACGAGCTGACCGTGTCGGCAATCGAGATTACGTCAGGGAACTCGCGGACCACCGCCATGATATCGGTGATCGGCGAGAGGGTGCCGGTGGAGGTCTCGGAGTGGATGAAGGTGATGCAGTCGAACTTGCCGGTGGCAAGGGCCCGGCGAACGGCTTCCGGGTCGATGGGCTTACCCCAGTCGAACTGGAGGGCTTCGGCGTACTTACCGCAGCGCTTGGCAACGTCGTTCCACTTATCGGAAAACGCCCCGTTCATGCAATTGAGCACGCCCTTGCGGCAGACGTTACGCAGGGCGCCTTCCATCACACCCCAGGCGGAGCTGGTGGCGAGATAGACCGGATCCTGGGTATAGAACATGGCCTGCAAGCGAGGCTGCATGTCGTTGTACAGTTTGACGAAGTCGCCCGAGCGGTGCCCGACCATGGGTTTGCCCATGGCTTGGACGATCGAATCGGAGACGGTCAGGGGGCCGGGTATATATAGACGATAGCTCATCGTTGAAAGGTGGTCAGGAGGGAGGTGGGGACTTCGGGGTTCTCGAGGCGGACGATGCGACGGTTACCCTCGGCGAGGGTTGCGGTCCGGGGTTTCCAGTTCGACGCAGCCGACTCTTCCATCTGGGTGAAGGTCATGACCACCAGTAAGTCGCCGGGCTTGCCTAGGTGGGCGGTGGCGCCATTCAGGCAGATCTCCCGGGTCCCCGCGGGGGCAGGGATGGCGTAAGTCTCGAAACGCTCCCCGTTAGCCAGGTTACCGACCAAGATCTTCTCGTAAGGGAGCATGCCGACGAGGGCCATGATCTCGCGATCGATGGCCAAGGAGCCCTCGTAATCGAGCCGGGCCGCGGTGACCTCGGCTCGGAGAAGTTTGGTGCGCAACAGGTGTACGAGCATGGCGCTGGGTCGTCCTTCTCAATCGGGATGGTTGCCTTCGTCAAACAACTTTGCATCAATTCGTCCATGTCCGCGAAGCACCGAGGGTTCTTTTCCTCCCTTGGAGAGGTCATGGCTAGCTATGCCGTAGACGTAGTCTACGAGCGTCGCAAGGGGCCCGGGGCGGCCTTGCTGGGAGCCTTCCTGAAGGTCCTTTCATGGATTTTTGAGGTCTTAGTCCGCCTACGCCTCTGGCTCTATCGTAACCGGCTTTTTCGCGATACACCCCTCGGTTGCAAGGTTGTGGTCGTGGGTAATCTCACTGTCGGTGGCACTGGGAAGACCCCGATCGTACTCAAGATGGCCCGCGTGCTGACGGCGCGCGGACGTAAAGTCGCCATCCTTTCCCGCGGCTATAAAGGAACTTCCGATTCGATGCTGAAGCGATTCTGGCGCTGGCTGACCCAGGGCAGTCGCCCCGATCCGCTCGTGGTTTCCGACGGCAAGTCGGTCTTGGTCGGCCCGGATGAGGCCGGTGACGAGCCTTACATGCTCGCGCAGAATCTCTGTGGCGAAGGCGTCATCGTCATCGTCGACCGCGACCGAGTCGAGGGAGGCCGGTTCGCCCTCCGGCGCTTCGGCGTGGACACGATCCTGCTCGACGACGGCCTCCAGTACCTTCCGCTGCGCGGCCAGATTAATCTGCTCCTCGTCGACAGCCGCGACCCATTTGGTAACGGCTCATTGCTTCCTCGCGGTGTCCTGCGTGAGCCGATTTCCAACCTGAGCCGAGCTTCTTACGTCTTCGTGACCAAGTCCGTTGGCCCGCCAGATCCGGCTCTCGTCAGCCTCATTCGTCGGCACAATGCCAAGGCCGAGATCATTGCCTGCTCGCACCGTGCTTGCGAACTCGTCGAAGTCGACGGACCTAAGCGCCTCCCGATGTCGGACCTCAAAGGCCGCCGAGTCGCAGCCTTCTCGGGCATCGCGACGCCGGAGCGTTTCGAGGAAATCTTACTCAACCATGGCGCGAAGATTGTCGCCAACCGTCGCTTCCTCGACCACCACGCTTTCGTGGACGAAGACCTCGACGAAGTCCTTGATCAAGCCATCCAGGCCAAGGCCGAGATGATCGTCACGACGGAAAAGGACGCGGTCCGCCTACAGGCGCGTTTCCGCCCGCCCATTCCGCTGCTGTTCGTCCGCCTAGAGGTCGAGATCCTCGGCGATGCGGAAGGCTTTAATGCAGCCGTCGAACGAATCTGCTTGGGGCCTTCTATTTCCCCGTCTGTTCGCTGAGGCGGGCTTGAGCGGCCATGGCTGCCAGCTGCAGGAAAGTATCCTGCACTCCCGGTGCGAGTCGTCCCATGGGCTCGCAGCTGACGTATTCTCCGTCGCTGGTAAGAGCCTTGGCATCCCCTTGACGGTCGCGGTAGACGGCGAGGATTTCTTCTTCGACTCGACGACGCACATGGTTGGCACGTAAGGGGAAGACGCATTCGATGCGGCGTTGGAAATTTCGCGGCATCCAGTCAGCGCTGCCCATGAGCAGGATGGGCTGCGCCTCGGCGTTCTCGAAGCGGAACAGTCGGCTGTGTTCAAGGAAGCGACCGAGAAAGCTGCGGACGCGGATATTTTCACTCTTACCCGTGATGCCGGGCTTGAGGCAGCAGATGCCTCGGACCACGAGTTCGATGCGGACGCCCGCCTGGGATGCTTCGTAAAGGGCGTTGATGACCTCAGGGTCTACGAGGCTGTTGACCTTGGCGAAGATCGTCGCGGGCTTGCCAGCCTTGGCGTTAGCAGTCTCGACCTTGATGAGTTCCACGATGCGTCGCGCCAAGTCGAAGGGAGCGATGAGGAGGTGTTTGAACTTGGGGCCGGCGAGGTTACCGGTCAGGACGTTGAAGAGTAGGCCGACATCGGCCGTGATTTCCGCGTCGCAGGTGAGCAGGGAGAAATCGGTGTAGATACGGGCGGTCTTTGGGTTGTAATTACCGGTGCCGAGGTGGGCATAGCGACGGAGGCCATCCTTTTCCTGACGCACGACGAGACACGCCTTGCAATGGGTTTTGAGGCCAGCGAGGCCGTAAACGACATGGGCGCCGGCCTCCTCGAGCTGGCGGGCCCACTCGATGTTGTTCAATTCGTCAAAACGGGCGCGGAGTTCGACCAGCGCGGTGACCTGCTTGCCGTTGCGGGCCGCTTCCTTGAGTGCTTCGACCACGGGCGAGTCCCCGCTGGTCCGGTAAAGGGTCAGTTTAATCGCCACCACTGTCTCATCCTTGGCGGCTTGGCGGATGAAATCGACGACCGGAGAGAAGGATTCGTACGGATGGTGCAGAATGATGTCATGCTCGGCGATGCGTTCGTAGAGCTTGGTCGGTTCCGAGCACTCGGGAGGAATCACCGATACGAAACTCGGGTAAAGGAGTTCGGGTCGGCCGACCATGTCGATCAGGCTTCCGAGGCGGAGCATGTTGACCGGACCAGGGATACGGAACGCGTTGTCTGAAGTAAGATGGATGGAATTCAGGAGCCACTGCATCTCGCCTTCGGGAACGTCGGCTTCGATTTCAAGGCGCACCGGCGCCCCTTTGCGCAGATTGCGAATCTCGTCCTCGATGGCTTCGAGCAGGTTGACGGCTTCTTCTTCATCGTCGACGTAGAGATCGCTGTTGCGTGTGATGCGGAAGGCCCAGGAGCCCTGGAGTTCGAGTCCAGGGAAGAGTCGGTGGATGAATAACTGGATGACGTGGCTGAGGAAGGTGAAGCTCTTGCGATCTGCGAGGCCGAGGATACGCGGTAAGATCCGCGGCACCGGGACGACTGCCCGGCGCAACTCGCCCGAAGCCGGGTCGCGGAGAAGGGCCAGCAGGTAGAGTCCTTTGTTGGTCAGGACGGGGAAGGGGTGCGAAGGATCGATGGCCAGCGGGGTCAGCGCGGGCAGGATGTCGCGATCAAAGCGCGGTGAAAGTTCGTTCCGGGCGCTGTCGCCGAGTTGCTCGCGGGCGAGGACCTCGATGCCGTGGGCCGCAAGTGCGGGCAGCAATTTCTGCCTCCAGCAAAGTTGCTGGGCCTGAACCAAGTCTCGGGTGCGTTGCAGGACGGAGGCGAGGAACTCCTTAGTCGCCGGATAGCTGGCGGACTCTTCCTGCTGCATGATGCCCGCGACGCGGATTTCAAAGAATTCATCGAGGTTCGAACTGACAATCGAGAGAAAGCGGACGCGTTCGAGCAGAGGGACGGAGTCGTCTTCGGCGAGTTCGAGGACTCGACGATCAAAGCTTAGCCAACTGAGTTCGCGATTAAACATGGAGATAAGGGAAGGGTGTCAGGTGAGAAAGACTGGTTGAAGCAAATTCTGGTCGGTATAGACAGGCAAACAAATGCCCTGCCTAGATTGTGACATTATGGTTCCTGCGGAGTCTCGGGCGTCCAAAAGACCCTCAATTCCTCATGATTGGCCAAGCGCAACTTCGACGAGGCCGGGTGAGGATGTCGGACAATATCACCGCGTCCAAAGGTCGCCGCGAGTTTTTTGACCTCATGTTTAGAGAGGCCTCGGGTGGGGACTTCGACCGATTCGATCGCGCCGTCGCGGGTCGTAATGAAACGAAGGAGGCCCTTGATGATTTGGACGTCGGATATCAGTCGGCTCAATCCGGGCGGAAGTGGCGTCAGGGGGGCGTCCGAGAAAGCGGTAAAAGAAAACCGCACTTCGCGCAGATCTCGATGGAGGTGGCGGTTGACGAATTCGGTTGAGGCCGGAGCTTCCCAAGCACGCGTTTCATGGCTCCAGTGTTCCCCTGGACCGAGCTGCGGGTCGGGCAGGGCATCGAGTTCGGGCGCAATGCGGTTCATTTCTCCAGCCGCTACGTCGTCGCTGAGTTTCTGCAATCGCTCGGCGGTGATCCGTAAGGCGGGTTCGAGGATCAGGATGAGTCCGCCTGGGGCGAGCCTGGCCTTGAGTTCGCCGAACCAGCGGAGCAGGGCGGCGTGGTCGAGTTGAGGCATCTCGTTTACCACGAAGCCGGCAACGATGAGGTCAAAGGGGCCTTCTGGCCAGGTCTCCGGTCGGGATGCGTCACCGATGCGTGTCTTCGTTTCGACGTCCGCACCGAGGGTCGCTCGGGCGAAGGATTCCATCGAAGCCAAGGCGCTCGGCGATTTGTCCACGCCATATAGGCTGATTTTATTGATGCCGGTTTGACGGAGCCGATAGGCCGCCGCCACACCGCAAGACCCGGGGCCGGAACCAAGATCGAGGATTGCCGGGACTTGGCTGGAAGGTTTCCAGCCACGCAGTCCACAGGTCTGGGCCAGCGCGATGGAAGTGCGAGTGAAGCTCTGGGGCAGGAAGAACACGCCATAGGCCGCGAGCAGGCGGGGGTCGGCGAAGTAGTCGGGGAATTTCTTATCGGGACGCTCGGTTGTGAAGAGATCCGAAAGGTGCGCCACGGCGGGTGTCATGCGCTCGAGGGCTTCATCACCGAGCTTTTCCGATACCAGTTCGGCTTGGCCGACCCAGAAGGCCTCCGCTTCGGCTGGGTAAGCGATGGACGAATCAGTTGGCGACATCTCGACGTCCCTCCAGCGCGCTGCGCAGCGTGGCCGGATCGGCGAAAGTCAGGCCGCTGCCGCTGGGCAGGCCGAAGCCGATGCGGGAGATCTTGATCGTGGGGCGGACCGCATGGATTGCTTCGCTGATATAGTGGCAGGTCGCTTCGCCTTCGATGTCGTTGCCCAGAGCCAGGACGACCTCTGTGATCGGTTCGTCCTTAAGACGCTGTTCGAAGCTACCTAGGTTAAGCTGGTCGGGTCCGACGCCGTTGATCGGAGACAGGCGACCATGCAGAACGTGATAGGTACCACGATAGGCTGCAGAGCGCTCGATGGCCATAAGGTCGGGTACTTGTTCGACGACGCAGATCGACCCGGGCTCCCGCTTGGGTTCGAGGCAGATCGGGCAGAGTTCTACCTCGGCGAGGCTTCCGCAGCGGGCACACCGACGGACCGCCGAAGCGGCAGCCTGCAATGACTCGAGCAGGGGAGCGAGCTTACCCGGGCGTTCGACCAGCAGGTGCAAGGCGATGCGTTCGGCAGAGCGATGCCCCATGCCCGGAAGCATCTTAAGGAGTTGGCGAACCTTGTCGAAAGAGGGAGTCACGAGCGATTACATCCCAGGCAGGGAGAACCCGGCCGTGGCCTTCGACATCGTGGCTTCATGGAGTTCCCGAGCCTTGGCCGATGCTTCCTGCAGGGCGGCGACGAGGGACTGCTCGACCATCGCCTTATCCTCCTTGATGAAGTCGGGGTCGATCGACAGGGCTAGGACCAGTCCATGGCCGTTGACCGTGATTTTGATCGCGCCACCGCCATGGGAGACGTCGAGTGTCTCCGCAGTGAGCTGAAGTTGGGCCTCAGCGATGCCACGTTGCATCTTCTGGGCTTGTTTGAGGAGTTTGCCTACGCCTGCCATAGTTTGATTAGACTCCCGACCATGTCCGGGGAGTCAAGGTCGTCCCGCCGTCCGCTCCCTGCTTGCCACCGCGTCGACAGGCCGCACTTTGGGGCTATGCGGCCGCCGCGAGACCTTCAGATTATCGGTGATTTCGTTGCCATCACCTGGGAAGATGGCCGTGAGCAATGCCTCCGGGCGGAACTACTTCGTGAGCTTTCGCCGAGCGCCGAGAACATGGGTGAGGTCGACATCCTCGGGCAGCGTTGGGTTGGCGACGGGCCTCGAAGATTCCCCGGTGTCGTCGTCACCGGATTGAGTCGCGTCGGCAACTATGCCGTCACTTTAGAGTTCAGCGACGGACATCGTACAGGTATCTATAGCTGGGAATACCTAAGCGCAATGGACGTCACGAAATAATTTTTACGGATTGCGCTCTCTCCAATTTTGGTCACGTGAGGAGATGTGAAAAAGACTTACGTCCTGGACACCAACGTACTAATTCACGATCCCGAGTCCCTGTTCAAGTTCGACGAGCACATTGTCGCTGTGCCTGTCGAGGTCTTGTCTGAGCTCGATCGTCTGAAGACCCAGCAAGGTCAACTCGGCGCCAGCGCGCGACGGGTTAATCGGTCAATCCGAAGTCTCTTTGAGAATCGTCCATTAAAGGAGATTGTGGATGGCGACCCGACGAAACCCGGCGCCCTGCACGCGAAGCTTTGCGACGGCGGTGAACTCCGCATCGTCATTAATGAGTCGCTCATCCGCGACCACTTCAACGGAGCCAAGGCCGAACGAGTCCGCGCCGTGTTCATGCAGGTCGACGCCCCAGACCATCGCATCATCGCTTCCGCAATCTACATGCGCGACACCTCGAAGGGTCCGGTGATCCTCGTCACCAAGGACGCTTGCATGGCGCTCAAGGCCCAAGCCCTCGGGGTGGACGTCCAGGATTATCGTAACGACCGCGTTGAGACCAGCGACGAGGGTGAATACCGCACCATCAAGGTGACAGCCGCAGCCATGCGCGATTTCCGCGAACTCGGCCAGGTGCAGGTGAAGGTGAAGGAAGAGCCGCCCCTTATCTTGAACGAATACGTGATGTTCACGTCCGACTCGTGGACCGAGCCGGCTCGCCACGTCGGTGAAGGCGCTTTCGTTCCCCTCGGACTCTATCGCGAGTTCATGTCTTCGGACAGCGGTGCCCGCAAAGGTCTTCAGATGCCCCGCGGCATGCGCGTCATCCCCAAGAACTTTGAGCAATGGATCTTTCTCGACGCTCTCCTTAATCCCGAAATCCGTCTCGTCACCTGCTTCGGTCGTGCCGGCACCGGTAAGACTTTTCTTTCCATCGCCGCCGCGCTCTCGCAGGTGCTCAGCGATTTCTCACCTTACAAGAAGCTCTACGTTTCCCGTCCGGTCGTGCAGATCGGTAAGGACATCGGTGCGCTTCCCGGCACCAAGGAGGAAAAACTTTCGCCTTACATCCAACCTTACTTCGACAACCTTGAGGTCCTCTTCTCGAAGAACGGAAACTCCGCGCCCATGCCGTTGGCCAAGGAGGCAGTGGCCACCGATTCGCAACGTCGACAGAAGAAGGCCCAGGCGATGAAAGCGCCGCAGCCGATCTTCGGTTCGCAATTTCAGGCCGTTAGTCAGCCCCGTAAGCCCTATCAATGGCTCATCGACTCGGGTCTTATCGAAATCGAAGCGATGACCTTCATCCGCGGTCGCTCAATCGGTCATGCCTTCATGATCGTCGACGAGGCGCAGAACATGACCCCGCACGAAGCCAAGACGGTCATCACGCGCATCGGGGAGGGCTCCAAGGTCGTCCTCATCGGAGACTTGGATCAGGTCGATACCCCTTACCTCGACGGTAAGTCCAACGGGCTCATTCATACCCATGAGCGCATGAAGGGCCATGCTATCATCGCCAACGTGCGACTGATCAGTGGCGTCCGCAGCGCCCTGTCCGAGCTGGCCGCCCAGCTGATGTGAGCAACTTCCCGCCCCGCGGGGGCGGGGGAGGGTAGTCCGTTCTTGCGCACGCGTTTGCGGAGAGTTTCCCTGCTCGCAGTGGAAAAAGAAACCCCGATGCAGAGTCAGTACCGCGAGTTTCGTGAGAAACTCTCCCCGGGCACGGTCCTGTTTTTTCGCCTGGGCGACTTCTATGAGGTCTTCGGCGAGGATGCCGTGGTGGCAGCCAAGGTCTTAGGGCTGACGCTCACGAAGCGTCACGAGACGCCGATGGCCGGCTTGCCGCACCATGCCGCTCCCGCCTACGTGAACCGTCTCCTGGCGGCCGGCTGGAAGGTCGCGATCTGCGATCAACTCGAAGCACCGGTCGCCGGCAAGCTGGTCCGTCGTGGCCTGACCCGCATCCTAACTCCTGGCACGGCGCTTGAAGATTCGCAGCTCGATTCACGTCGGGGAAACTACCTGGCGGCTATCTCTTGGGATAAGCAGGGTTGGCATGCTTCCTGGCTGGATGTATCGACGGCCGACTTTCGGCTAGCGACGGATGCCTCTCCCGCGCGCTTGCTCCCTTTGCTTCACTCGGTCTCTCCCCGGGAGATTATCCTCCCGGAGGGACTCGAGCCTCCCGCTGAACATCGTGAAGCGCTGGAGGTCTTTCTGCAAGGGAGGGCCGTCTCCCGTCTGCCTGGATGGAACTTTGATGGTACCGCCGGCGCTCGGCTCGTCGCCCAGACCCTCTCGGTCCATGGCCTCGCGGGTTTTGGTCTGACCGAAGAACATCCCGCCTTGGGCGTGGCGGGCGCCGTCCTGGGTTATGTCACCGATTCGCTCTGCGACCGTCCGAAGAATCTTTTCCGCCTGATTGAGACTAAGCTGGGTTCGTCCGTCCTGCTGGATGCGGCCTCTTCCCGTAACCTCGAACTCTTCGTATCTTCCAATGGCTCGCGCGAAGGTTCGCTGCTCGAGACGATCGACCGGACGGAGACTCCCTCGGGAGCCCGTTTGCTGGCGCTCTGGCTGGCCGAGCCCTCGACCGACCTCGCCACGATCGCCCAACGCCAGAACGCCGTCGGCGAATTCTTTAAGCATCCCGGCGCCTCCTCCCGCGTCGGTGAAGCGCTGCGTGGTGTCCGCGATATCGCCCGCATCCTCGCTCGCTTGCAGAACCGCCTCCGGAATCCGCGCGAACTCGGCGGTGTCCGCGATACGCTTCGCTCCCTTCCTCCGATCCGGGAAGAACTGCTGGCTCTTCCGGGAGGCGCGCTCGCCGAACAGGCCGGCCGCATCAATCCCGAGCCTGAACTCCTCGCAAGGCTCGAGTCCGCCTTGGGCGATGAGCTCCCTGTCGATCTGAGTGAAGGTGGGGCACTTCGAGCAGGTTTCGACGGCGAACTCGATCGACTGCGTTCGCTCGCCTCCGACAGCAAGGGCTGGATCGCCGAGTTCGAGCGCAACGAGCAGCACCGGACGGGCATCAAGTCGCTGAAGGTCCGTTACAACGGTGCCTTCGGCTACGCCATCGAGATCACCAAGGCCAATCTCGCGGCGGTGCCCGCCGATTATATCCGCAAGCAGACCATGGTGAATGCCGAGCGCTTCACGACCGAAGAACTCCGGACCAAGGAACGCGAGGTCCTGCGGGCCGACGAACAGGCGCTCGCCCGCGAGACCGAACTCTTCCAGGCCCTCCTCGCTGAAGTCATTGCCCGCACAGAGTCTTTGTTGGCCACGGCGCAGGCGGTCGCCGAGGTCGATATCGTCCGTGGCTGGGCCGAACTCGCTCGCGAAGCCAACTGGACCAAACCCATCGTCGACGACACTGATACGCTGGAGATTGAGCAAGGCCGCCATCCTGTCGTGGAGCGGATGCTGCAAGCTCGTCCGGGCGCTGGTTCGTTCGTCCCCAACGACACCCGCCTGAGTAGCACTGGTGAGCAGATCGCCTTGCTCACCGGACCGAACATGGCCGGCAAGTCGACCTACATCCGCCAGGTCGCACTCATTGCCATGCTCGCCCATCTTGGTTGCTGGGTGCCGGCCGCTTCTGCGCGAATTGGCCTCGTCGACCGGATCTTCTGCCGCGTCGGCGCGTCTGACGAACTTTCGCGGGGCAACTCGACCTTCATGGTCGAGATGAACGAGACCGCCAATATCTTGAATAATGCCACGACGCGTTCTTTGGTGGTGCTGGACGAGATCGGTCGCGGCACAAGCACCTATGACGGTATCAGCATCGCTTGGGCCGTGGCCGAGCATCTCCACGGTGGCGCCGAAGCCGGACCGCGCACCCTTTTCGCCACCCACTATCACGAACTGACCAAACTAGCCGACTCCATGCAGCGGCTGCGCAACTGGTCCGTCGCCGTCAAGGAGTGGAAGGACGAGATCGTCTTTGTCCGCAGGGTGGTCCCGGGTGCGGCTGACCGTTCTTACGGTATCCAGGTCGCCCGGTTGGCCGGTATGCCCCCGGCGGTCGTCCAGCGTGCCCGGGAAATCTTGGCAGGGCTTGAGGCTGGCTCAGGCTTGCCCGCCAAGGCCTTGCCGATGGCCGGAGTGCCTAGGCCAGCCGTTGAGCCCAAGAAGCCCGCTACGCCTAAGCCAAAGGCCAAGGAAGCCGGTCCGGAGCTCGATCTCTTTGCTTAGATCCGCTCGTTCCAGTCCCGGGAGGCGAACTTTGCCCAGGTCCCTTCGTGGTCGAACTGATGATAGGTCGGTTCGGGTACGGAAACAGCCGGGCTTTTTAGCACAGCGCTGAGTGTCCGAACGAAGTCCTTCTCAAAGCGGCCCCAATCGCAGTCGGGCAGGAAGGGGCGCCAAATGTAGCCTTCGATCAGCAGACCGCACCGAGTGCGTTTCTGGGCGGCACCGGCTACCTTGCGCCCGTCATCGCTGCGGACTAGGTCGTTGGGTTCGGCGCGTTGCGCGCAATCGTCCGGCGATTGGAAATCACGGGTGCCCGAGGGCATGGGTGCCAGCTGCACCGGCTGGCCTTGGAGCAGGAGGGCTAGGAGTAGGGCTTCATGCACGGCGGCATAGCTGGCCATCGCATCAGCTTTAAAAAGAGGGTGTCCGTCTGGAATTACCAAGGCGAACGTCCAATCATCTAGGTGCGAAACCAGGCCGCCGCCGGTGCTGCGTCGGACGAGGGGGTAGCGGGCGGGCACGATTTCGCGGTATTTGGCCCACGACTGCGATACCCCAAAAGTGAAGGCGGGGGCCGACCAGGCATAGGCGCGGAAGCGAATGTTCTTAGGCGCAGAATAGGACTCCAAGAGCAAAAGGTCCGCCGCCATGTTGGCGACGGCGTCGGCGGCTTGACGCGGGAGAACGTCCATCCTCAGAAGTCTACGCCTTTTTCCAGCCGACGCACGACCTTTCGACCAGTCTCTTTCTCGTACCATTCTTCACTGCCGCGAGGAATACGGAGTGGTGCGAGTTGTTCGTTGAAGGATTGGGCCTGGGTGCGAAGCTTTCCCGCCAATGGGTGTAGGCGCAGGCTGAGGTCGCGCGGACGGGCGGAAGCGGAGGGTACTTCTGCGCGGCTGATTGATCGCACGAGGGCATCGGCATTAAGTCCAAAATGCCGGGCGATCCGGACGCCAATCTCATATCGGCTCATGGCTTCAGTGCCTGCCCAGTGATAGAGCCCCGAGAGGTTGCTGCGTTCGCAAAGTTCAATGGTGACGTCCGCGAGGTTCGACACCTCGACAGGCTGGCGAATCTCGTCGGTGAATAAAGTGGTCGACTTGCCTTCCTTCCAGGAGGCGAACAGTCGTTCATGTAATCCGCGGTCGCCGCTGACCGAGTTGCCAATAATCGGCGAGGTGCGCAGCACGGCGGCATGTTCCCGGCCGTAACGCAGGACATCGACTTCGGCGGCCGCCTTGGTCTCCCCATAGAGGTTGAGGGGGGCGGGTTGGTCGGTGGGCTGATAGCTACCCGCGATGCCGTCGAAGACGGTGTCGGTCGAAAGGTGGACAAGTTTGGCGCCGAGGTGGAAGCACAGCTGCGCGAACTTTTTCGGGACGTCGGAGTTGAGTACCATGGCGCGCGTGGGGTCAGCCAGGCAGGCTTCGATCGTCGGCAGGGCGGCGCAATGCACGACCGCTTGAGGGAACTCTTCGAGCACCAGGGCTTCGAGGGCGGCCTCGGAGCAGAGGTCGAACGCCCGCGCCTGCGCCACGCCCGGGATCGTCGGCGCGCGGGTCCCGCCCAGCGCCAGGACTTCGTGTCCGCGTCGCAAGGCGGCGAGACAGACCTCGCGACCAAGGAATCCGGAGGCGCCGGTGACGACGAGTTTCATGGTGCACGCTTAAGCCTCGGTCGTGCCAGTGGCAAGCGGGGAGGGCGATCGCTCTCGCTTGCCAATTGGACCAACAGTCACATTGGTTACTTCATTCATGGCTTCCTATTCAGACCTAGCCAATCGCCCTGTGCTCACCCAACCCGTCTACGAGGCCGGCCGTCCCATCGAGGTCGTCGCCCGTGAGTTCGGCCTAGATCCCGCGGCCGTCATCAAGCTCGCCTCCAATGAGAATCCCCTAGGCCCTTCGCCCCTTGGCTTAGCCGCCGCCCGCAAGGCACTCGAACATTGTCACCTTTATCCCGATGGCGGCTGCACCTTCCTCCGCGAGAAATTAGCGACGAAGTGGTCGCTGGAGCCGGGTAATTTCGTCATCGGCAACGGTTCGAACGAGGTGATGATCATGCTGGCGCAGGCTTTCCTTCGCCCGGGCGACGAAGTGGTGTTCGGTTCGCAAGCCTTCATCGTTTACAAGCTCGCAACGATGCTCTTCGGTGCGACACCGGTCGAAGTCCCGATGCCTGGCTATCGCCATGACCTCAAGGCCATGCGCGCCGCGGTCACTCCGAAGACCCGCCTCGTCTTCCTGGCTAGTCCGAATAATCCGACCGGTGGCACCGACGATCCGGCCGACATCCTCGCCTTCGCCGCTTCCTTGCCGGAGGACGTAATCTTCTGTCTCGACGAGGCGTACACGGAATACCTCGAAGCTTCCGCCGATTTACGTCCGCTCATGCAGTCGGGCCGTAAGGTCGTGCTTTCCCGCACCTTCTCCAAGGCGTATGGACTCGCTGGACTGCGCATCGGGTACCTGCTGGGTTCGGTCGAGGTCTGTGGCATCCTTAATCGCGTCCGTCAGCCGTTCAACGTGAACCTCCCGGCGCTTGCCGCCGCCGAAGCCGCCCTCGATGACGATGCCTTCGTTCGTCGCACCCGCGAAGTAAACGACGCGGGTATCGCGCAGCTGTCCGCCGGCCTCAAGCAGCTCGGCTTCGCCTACATCGACGGAAAGGCCAACTTCCTCGCCGCGCAGATCCCGAAGGCCGAGGAGGCTTTCACCCTCCTGCAGAAGGCCGGCGTGATCGTGCGGCCGCTCCGCGGTTACGGCATGACGGGCTGGCTCCGCCTGACCGTCGGCACCGAAGCGCAGAACGCCCGCCTGCTCTCCGAACTAGCCAAACTCTGATCATGGATTTCGACGAAGCTGTCCGCATCATCCGCCAGAAGGACCCCCGTTATCAGCCCCAGGCTTATGACGTGGTTCGCCTCGGGCTCGACCTCGCGCAGAAGCTCACGCACGGTGAGCCGAAAAAAGGCAAGAGTACTACGAACCGGCACGTCAGCGGCCCGCAGTTACTTGAAGGTTTCCGTCAGCACGTGCTCGAGACCTACGGACCGATGTCTTATCCGCTCCTCCATAACTGGGGTCTCCGGAAGTCGGCCGACGTCGGCAACATCGTCTTTAATATCATCGAGACCGGCATGTTCGGTCGCTCGCCCGAGGACAACCTCGAGGCCTTCAAGGAAGTCTACGAATTTAAGGACGTATTCCAGAAGCCCTTCGAGCCAATGTCGAACTGATCAGGCGTTCACGAAGCTGATTGTCCTGACCTCCTGACATCCGCGCAGTAGCCTAATCTTGGCTAGCATCGCCCGCTCGTGGAAGCGGATTTCGGATTTAATCACGGAGTTCTCGCACTGGACGACGAGCTTGCCGCCTTCGAGCACGCGGAGAGGGGCGGAGCGTTTGGCCAGCTTGAGCGGGAGTAGTTCCAGCCAATGGGCCACGATGGCCGTCTCCGGTACGGGTTTGTCCAGCCGGAGCTTCTTGAAGGCGTCCTGCACGGCGTCGTCGATCGTCTTCATCGCGCGATCAGTGGAGCGACCGCGGTCTTCAGGCAGGCCGCGGAGGTTCGCCAGCAGGTTCTGCACGGTACGCGAGAACTTCCCTTTGAGTTTACCTTCGGTGAGCAAGGCCCGAATCGCGTAGGGTGATTCGGAAATCTTTTCGTTGCGCAGGCAACGTTCTGGCGCGTGCGCGCCACCGACGACGACTCCGGTGGCTCCGGCATCCCGGGCCCCTTCGCCGTCTTCCGTCGGACTGTCGCCGAAGTGCACCAAGCCGGAGACCGAGCTGCCGAGCGCACGGGCAGCCTGACCAAAGGCCTTGGGGTCAGGCTTGGAGTGCCCGGTTTCTTCGGACAGGAAGATACCGTCCAGGTGCCGCGTCAGCCCATGGCCTTCGAGCACCTTTCGCATGCGCACATCTGCGTTGGAAAGGACGCCGACCTTCACGCCGAGGAAACGGATGGCGGAAATCGCCTGCAGCGAACCAGGGGCCATGCGCCAGGATTCGGGTCGGGCAAATGCTTCCCAGCATTCCTTGAAGACCGGATCAATCTTGGAGGCCGGGAGCGCCGGACCAAAGCAACGCTGCACGACTTCCTTCCAGAAGACTTCGGGCTTGGCGTTCTTCGGGCCGCCTTTGAACGCCAACGGAAACGACGCGTCCAGGACGGCGGCTTCGATTTCGATGCCATGTCGCTTCGCGCAAGCCGCATACACGGCACCGACCGACGGGTGCGGGAAGAGCAGGGTGCCTGCTAGGTCAAAGGTGACGGCTTGGACGCGGGCCATTGCGTTAAGGGGAGTGATGCTGACCCCAAAGGTCAACAGGTCCCATCATGTCCCTGCTTGTCCCGGGGCGAGAACGGGTAATAAACAAGTTATGCACCGATTCAGGCAGGTGACCCGCCGCTTACTGGGCTGCCTTGCGCTCGGTCTGGCCGGCTGCGTCGGTCCGGACGCCCCGCCTCTCCTGGTGCGAAGCGTCTACGTCCAGGAAGCCATCGGTGCCCCCTCGCCAGCCCTCGCCCTTTGCGGCGACGTCATCCATGACACATCGGTCCGGGTGCTCCAGTCCCGCGGATATGTGGCGGCCACGGAGCCGGCCGGAGCGGATGCGATCCTGTACGCCGCTTGGTACGCGCGTCCGGTGAGCGCCGGCATTCCCGTCGGCAAGGTTTCGCTTCGCCTGACCTTGGTGGACCGGAGCGGCAGGGTGCTGGGCTCGTTTGTTGTGATCTCTGATGCGCAAGCCAGCTTCCTGTCCAAGGAGCGTATCGCCGACCTCGTTCGTGAGCGGCTAGGGATGCTCGGACGTTGAAGCCTTACCTGCGTGCGGCGATTCGTGCCTTGATCTCGGCGACCAGCTTTGCGGTCTCCGGCATCTTCACACCAGCGGCTAGACCGCGTCGAAGCGGTTCGCCCCAGATGCCCTCCACTTCGACCTCCCGGCCCTCCATGAAGTCGATGAGGCTGGAGGGACGATAGGGCCCCATCCCGACCGTAACCACGAACTGACGTTTAATATGGGTGTCTTCGAAACTATGGCCACGGGCGCTAGCCGCCGCTTGTACCTCCTTCATGAGAAGGTGGGCCCGCTCATTTAGCGCAGGGTTCGCGAGGATGAGGTCAGTCGTGATACTGCCACCCGCGATGGAGAGTCCGTTGAATGGGATATTCCAACAAAGCTTCTTCCAGAGGACGGACTCGAGCGAAGTCTCCGCCTGGCAATCCACGCTGGCTCCTGAAAAAATGGCCACGCAGGTTTCGACGGCAGAGTTGATGGGGCCGGTGGCGGCGGCCATCCGGACGTAACCGGCGAGAGTCGTGTCGATTACGGCCGGGGCGAGGCGGTTGATACACACGAAGCAGAGGCCGGCGACGATGCGCTCGACGGGAAGCAGCTTGGCCAAAGCCTCGACGTTGCCCATGCCGTTCTGGAGGGTCACGACGACCGTGGCTGGGCCAAGCAGCGGGGTCACGAGCGTCGGGAGGGCATGATTCGAGGTCGATTTTATCGTGACGACGATAAGATCGCATGGGCCGATTGAAGCGGCGTCAGGCGAGGCGGCGGCGACCCGCACGATTCTTTCCTGGCTCTTGTTCCGGATGGTGAGTCCGTTCTGCTGGATAATATCGAAATCACTCCGGGCAAGGCAGTGCACTTCGTGTCCGGCCTCCGCGAGCAGCGCGGCATACCATCCTCCGAGGGCGCCCGTTCCAACGATACCTATCTTCATGGACGACCTTGGGGTCGCCGCACGGAAGTGTGGCGCGCTTCGGCCAGCTTAGCCGGGTAATCGAGCGTGAAATGCAAGCCGCGGCTCTCCCGACGCTGTAGCGCGCAGTCGATAATGAGTTCGGCCACCTGAATTAGGTTACGGAGTTCGAGCAGGCGTGGCTCGACGCGGAAGTTCCAGTAATATTCCCGGACCTCATCCGACAGAGTGCCGATACGCGTGCGTGCGCGTTGGAGGCGCTTGGTGGAACGGACGATGCCGACATAGTCCCACATCGTGCGACGGAGCTCATCCCAGTTGTGGGTGAGCACCACGCGTTCGTCGGGATCGCCGGCCGATCCGTCGATCCAGGCAGGCAGGGACGACGATGGCTTGAGCTTGCTGATGATTTCATCGTGGGCGGCGGCGGCTCCGTCATGGGCGAGCACCACCGCTTCAAGCAGTGAGTTGGAAGCCAGGCGATTGGCGCCATGCAGGCCGGTGCAGGCGACTTCACCGACGGCGAAAAGGCCCGGCAATGATGTCTGACCTCGGAGGTCCGTGGCGATACCGCCACAGAGATAATGCGCGGCGGGAACCACCGGGACCGGCTCCTTCGTGAGATCGAAGCCGGCCTTGAGGCAGGTGGCGTAGATATGCGGGAAGCGTTCGGCGAAGTGACCTTTGGCCACTTGAGTGGCGTCCAGCAAAACGTGCGGCGCGCCGTCACGTTTCATGACTGAGTCGATGGCGCGGGCCACGATGTCACGAGGAGCCAGGTCACCCAGCGGGTGGAAGTCCTTCATGAACGCCCGCATCGATACGTCGCGGAGGATGGCGCCTTCGCCGCGGACGGCTTCGGAGATCAGCGCGCGACTTCCGTCTGGAGCCTTGAGTGCGGTCGGATGGAACTGGACCATCTCCATATCGCGCACTTCGGCGCCAGCACGATAGGCCATCGCGATGCCATCGCCGGTAGCGATGTCGGGATTGGTCGTAAACTGGTAGACCTGTCCGATGCCACCGGTAGCTAGGACCACGGCGTCGGCCGAAAGCGTCTCGACCCGGCCAGCCTTGGTGTTGAGCACATGGAGCCCAAGGACGCGATCATCGCTAGCGCCGATCGGGCAGGCGCCGAGCTTGGCGCGAGTGATGAGGTCGATTACGAGGTGATGCTCGAGCATCACCACCTGCGGTGAGCGGGCGATGGCGCGGAGCAGGGCGGATTCAATGGCGCGCCCGGTCATATCGCGGGCATGCAGGATGCGGCGCTGGGAATGTCCTCCTTCGCGTCCCAGATCGGGGCGGCCGTCGGTGCCGTTCTCGAATTCGACACCCCAGGCGATGAGTTCAGCGACACGGTCTGGTCCGGACTCGATGATGTGCTTCACGGCATCGACGTCGCAGAGGCCATCGCCGGCCGTCAGGGTGTCCTTCATGTGGCTCTGGAAGTCATCGGTCTTATCGGTGACACAGGCGATGCCGCCCTGGGCCCAGTTCGTGTTCGATTCCGAGCTCGTCTTCTTCGTCACGATGGCGACGGAATGCCCGCGCTGAGCGAGGTTGAGCGCGAAACTCAGCCCGCCGATGCCGCTGCCGACGATGATTGCCTCGAAATGGGTCGCCATTAAGAGATAGACCGTAGGGGGAGGCGGGATGTGAACAAGCGGATTTGACTGATGGTCCCGTCGTCCCTAGGCCTTTTTTCGTGGAATTGTTCGTCATACTAGCCTGCTGGGCCACCATCGGTATTTTCGAGCTTTCGGAAATGGCGCTGGTCTCCTCTAATCGTCGTCGGCTGACCCGTCTGGCCGAAGATGGCAGCAAGGGGGCGAAGGCGGCCTTAGAGCTCCTCGCTAACCCCTCGAAGTTCCTCTCTACCGTCCAGGTCGGACTGACTTTCGGCAGTATCATCGCGGCAACCTTCGGCGGGGCGCCGCTGGCGACGCATATCAGGCCGTTCCTTGAGGCCAGCAACTGGGGTTGGCTGCATGACAACGCGGACGCCATCTCCCGCACGGGCGTTTCTTTCGTGATTGGTTCGTTGACTATCGTTCTGGCCGAAATCGTTCCCAAGCGAATCGGGCTCTCTAATCCGGAAAACCTGGCGGTCCTCCTGTCCCGTCCGATGATAGCCATCTCTTTCCTGGCTTCGCCTTTAGTTAGCACGCTGGGTTTCTTCGCCGACATCATCCTGCGCCTCTTCGGTCGTAAGCGGACGCCCGAAGACACGATGTCCGAAGATGAGTTGCGCATGATGGTCGATCAAGGCATGGCTTCCGGCGTACTTCATGCGGCGGAACATCGCATGGTGCATGGAGCCTTATCCTTGGATCTGGTCACCGCCGAGCGTCTCATGACGCCGAGTAATCGCGTCGTCTGGCTTAACCTTGATGACACGGACGAAGTCAATTGGCGCAAGGTCGTGGCCTCGGGCCACACCTGGTTTCCCGTCTATCGAGGTTCGCCAGACCGTCCGCTGGGCGTCGTTTCGGTGAAACGTCTCTGGGCCAACCTCTCACTCGTCGGCACCGCCTCGATTAAGGACTTGCTCACCGAGCCTCCGACCGTGCCGACCCACTGCACGGGGTCGCAGTTGCTGGAGATGTTCCGCAAGGATAAGATTCATATCGCTCTGGTCATGGACGAGTTCGGCCGGGTCCGTGGCGTTGTCTCCTTGAACGACGTGCTTGAATCGGTCGTCGGCGAGCTCCCGAACGAAGGTTCACCCATCGCTCAGCCCAAGCCAATCCGCCGTCGTGAAGATGGTAGCTGGATTGTCGATGCTGCGGTCTCACTGGACGATTTTCGCGAATCCACGGGCATTATAGGTCGTTTCCCAGGCGAAGGTTCCGGCCGCTTCACCGCAATCTCCGGCTTCATTATGCGCACCCTCGGTCGCATTCCCGCCGAAGGCGACCGCGTTGAGGCCTTGGGTCACATTTTCGAGGTCGTGGACATGGATGGCCACCGCCTAGACAAGATCCTGGTGATGCCGAAAGCCGTCCCGACGCCCGTCGCTTAAAGGCGGACAGGCAGGCCGACGGCACGTAGGTGCTCCTTGGCCTGACGGACGGTATAGGTGCCGAAATGGAAGATGCTGGCAGCGAGGACCGCGCTCGCTCCGCCTTGTTTCAGGACGTCGGCCATGTGGTCAAGGTTGCCGGCGCCGCCTGAGGCGATCACGGGGACTTCGACGGCCGAGGAGATGGCGAGATTGAGTGGGATGTCGTAACCGGCGGCCGTGCCGTCGCGATCCATGCTGGTCAGGAGGATTTCGCCGGCGCCGAGGGAGTGTGCCTTGCGGGCCCATTCGATGGCGTCGAGTCCCGTGGCGTTGCGACCGCCGTGGGTGAAGACCTCCCATTTGCCCGGGCCGACGTTCTTCGCGTCAATCGCCACGACGATGCACTGACTGCCGAACTTACGGGCAGACTGCAGGATGAGGTCGGGGTCCTTAATCGCAGAGGTGTTGAGGGAGACCTTATCGGCGCCGGCATTGAGCATCGTACGGATATCTTCGACGGAACGAAGTCCGCCGCCGACGGTGAGCGGCATGAAGACCTGGTCAGCTGTCCGTTCAACGACGTCGACCATGGTGCGACGTTCGTCACTGGAAGCAGTGATATCGAGAAAGACCAACTCATCGGCGCCCTGCTTCTCGTAGGCCGCCGCGACGGCGACCGGGTCGCCGGCATCACGCAGCTCCTCGAACTTGACGCCCTTGACCACGCGCCCGCCGTGGACGTCGAGACAAGGGATGATGCGGACGGAAAGCATGGGCGAACTTCAGAGGGTGGGACGGCAGGGCCAGAGGTTAAGCCTAAACTATTGAAGTACCACGGTCACCGGACCGTCGTTCACGAGTTCGACCCGCATGTCGGCACCGAAGACCCCGGTCGGCACGGGCCGTCCAAGGTGGGTGGAAAGTTCTTGGACGAACAAGTCGAACAGCGGTTTGGCGACTTCTGGCTTGGCGGCACCATTGAACGACGGACGGTTTCCTTTGGAGAAATCGGCCAGCAA
Source organism: Opitutus sp. GAS368 (assembly GCA_945906115.1). Classification (GTDB taxonomy): domain Bacteria; phylum Verrucomicrobiota; class Verrucomicrobiia; order Opitutales; family UBA953; genus UBA953. The sequence goes on along the minus strand of CAMDQP010000001.1, from coordinate 5,206 downwards.
AGTAAACTGGCTCACGGCTAAGGCCTGTCCGCCGGCGTCACGAAGATTGACGCCCATCTTACCTTGATCGTCGGGCATCAGACGCGCCTTAGAGACATCCGCAGCCAACCTGCGGACGGTGGCTTCGTCATCGCCGGCGGCCAAGCCGACAAGCAGGAGGTAGCCAGGGCCGATTTTGCCAGTGGTGCTTCCCTCCACGGATACGGAAGCCGAGAGCACGCGTTGGAGGACGACCTTCATCCTCAGAACAACGCTTCGAGGATCGTGCGTAGCTTCATCTCGGTTTCCGTCGACTCAGCATCGGGATTCGAGCCGGCTACGATACCAGCACCGGCAAAAGCACGGGCTTCGGAACCCTTGAGCCGGGCACAGCGAAGGGCGACGAAGAGCTTGCCTGAGGCACCATCCGAACGAACCCAGCCGACGGCACCGGTGTAGAGGCCACGCTGGTGGGGTTCGAATCCGGGGATGAACGGAAGGGCCATCGCACGCGGCTTACCGCCGACGGCCGGGGTCGGGTGAAGTTCGCCGGCGACCTCGAGGAAACGACGGTCGATTGGCATGGTACCTTCAATCGGCGTACGCAGGTGCATCACGTTGCCCAGGCGCAGGAGCTCGGCGTTACGCGAGGTCGCGGCCAGCACGCCGACCATGCGCAGGCGCCGCAGGATCGAGGCGGTGACGGCGCTATGTTCGCGCAGATCTTTTTCGCTGGTCAGGAGGGCTTCAGCCAGGCTGGCGTCTTCAGAGGCTGATTCGCCGCGACGGGTCGTGCCGGCCACGGATTCCGAACGGACGGAGCCGTCGAACAGGGAAAGGAGCGTCTCGGGCGTGGCGCCGACGAACGCGCCGTCGTCCTCGTCGACGAGGAAGGTGTGGCACTGCGGATTGCCGCGACGAAGGCGGTGCAAGGTTGCGTAGACACTGAAGGGCTCGGCTCGGCGCCAATCGAAGGCGCGCGATAAGACGATCTTCTCGAACGATCCCTCGTTGATCAGCTCGGTCGCGCGGACGACCGCGGACGGGAACCATGATCCGCCGACTTCCGAAAGGACGGTCGGTACCGGTGCGCGCGGCGGCGGGGGATTAGAGCGGTAGCTGAACTTGCGGAAGCTTTCTGCGCGGATGGCCAGTCGGGCGGCACAACCCGGGGCAGCCAGTTCGCAGAGGGTGACCGTCGTCAGGCCATCTTCGCTGACGACCTGCCAGCTAGGCAGGAAGAGTTTGGCCTGCGCGCCATCGGTGTCGCTGCCGGGGTAGAAGGGGAACGTCGCGATGACGCGTGGGCGCGGGCCGACGCAGGTCAGGCTGGCATCGAGTGCGCGAAGCCATCTGTCGGCTTCGACGAAGCGCTGGTCACCACGTCCCGCCCATTGGCGAAGCGGCGCGCCGGCCGCATGGGAACGCTTGCGCGAAGGATTTTCGAAATACCCACGCGGCGCCGGTTCGTTCAGCGTCTCTAACACCGCTAGCGGATCGAGTTCGGGCGCCGGAAAGGTGTAGCTGACAAACCCTTCACCGGCGGCGCGCTTTTCAGCGTCAGCCAGCAAGGCAACTTCGTCGATGGTCTTGACGGAATCCACAGCCGGGAAGGTAAGGTCTCCGCGGGAATTGTCCAATCAGGCCGAAGGAGTTTCGCTCGGAGCCTCGATCGGCGGGAAAAGGATGCACTTTTCGGCGACCTTTGAGCCCGTGCAGGCAGCGGACCACGTCAGCTGGCCTTCGAAATGGGTGGCGACAGGGCGACCAATGTTGACCAACAGCTTGTCGCAGGTGGCCGGCATCACCGGAGTGAGGATTGTGCCGACCAAGCGAAGGCCTTCCGCCACATGCGCGAGGCAGGAATCGAGGCGAGCGCGATCGGCGGCGTCAGCGGACTTGGCCAGTTTCCAGGGCGCCCGGGCCTCGATGTATGCGTTCATGGCGCTGATGAAGACCCAGAGGGCTTCGAGGGCGTGGCTGACCTGGTATTCGGCAAACGACTCGGCGTACTTCTTGATGGAATCGCTCCAGAGCTGCCGGAGGTTCTTTTCGAGATCTTCGTCGGCGCTGGCAGCCGGGATCGAACCGCCATAATTACGGCCGACCATGTTGAGGAGACGGTTGACGAGATTGCCGAGATTATTACCGAGGTCCGCCTTGTAGCGGTTTTCGAAAGTGATCGTCGAGAAGTCTGCATCCTGTCCGACCACCATCTCTCGGCACAGGTAGAAGCGGAAAGCGTCGGCGCCGTGGGAGGCGGCGAAGCCGAGGGTGTTGGTGGCGTTGCCGGAACTCTTGGAAGCCTTCTGGTTATTGACGGTCCACCAGCCGTGGACCAGCAGCTGGCGCGGCGGCTCGATACCGAGGGCCTTGAGCATGCAGGGCCAGTAGACGGCGTGGGGCGGCGACAGGATGTCCTTACCGATGACGTGGACGTCGGCGGGCCAGAGCCCCTTGTCGACGACGGCAGAGTAGTAGTTGGTCAGCGCATCGAACCAGACGTAGGTGACGAAGGCGGTATCGAAAGGGAGCTCAATACCCCAGGTCAGGCGGGACTTCGGACGCGAGATGCAGAGGTCATTCATCGGCTCCTTCAGGAACTCGAGGACTTGGTTCTGGCGGAAGCGCGGCGTGATGAAGTCAGGGTGCGACTTGATGTGCTCGACGAGCCAGGACTGAAACTGGGAAAGCTTGAAGTAGTAGTTCTCCTCGGTCGTCTGCGTGACCTCGCCGTAGATCTCGGGCCAGGATCCGTCCGGGGCGCGATCTTTGTCGGTGAGGAACTGTTCCTGGCGGGTGGAGTACCAGTCGGTCTTCTGCCCCTTATAAATCAGGCCTTGGTCGAAGAGCTTCTGCAGGAACTGCTGCACGATCTTCTGGTGACGCGGTTCGGTCGTGCGGATATAATCGTCGTGCGAGATATTCAGGTCGGCGAGCATGCCCTTAAAGACCGAGGCAATCTCATCGACGAGGACCTGGGGTTCAACGCCACGCTTAAGGGCGGTCTGCTGGACCTTCTGGCCGTGCTCGTCCAGACCAGTGAGAAAGTGCACCTTACGGCCGCTCATGCGCATATGGCGCGAGATCACGTCGGTGAGGACTTTCTCATACGCATGGCCGAGGTGCGGCGAACCGTTGGCGTAGTCGATGGCCGTGGTGATGTAGAACGGAATGGGCATGAAAAGATACCCTAGGAATAGGGCACGGTAACGGCCTAGGACAACCCCGAAGGCTAGCCGGACGGGGAAACCGACCTCAAGCCGCGTCCCCGGCCCGCACGATGTGGGGCTGGTAGGCGATTTCAAAGGCGTAGGTCATGCCGGCGCGTAAGGGCATCGACTTGTCCCGCTGCAAGGTCTGGTAGAAGTGGACTTTACCCCAACAGGTACGGTGCTTGGGGCTATCGCTCACGACTTTGGTCTCAGCCCAGGTAGCATGGAAGTCGTCCTTGATCACTTCGCAGCGATGGGACTCGGCGCCGAGCACGAGGGAGTTGCCTGGAGTCATGCGTGAATGCGTGGAGGCGATCGGGAGCACCAGGCGGAAATCCTCGAGCATGACAGCGGACTTGGCAGTCAGGGTATAGCGGGCGACGATGCGGCCCCCATTGAATTCCCAATCCACCTTCAAGGAGGCGATGTTGGTGGAAATCTTCTCATCGCGGTCAATCAGGTCAGGCTGGTCGTAACGGAAGTGGTACGTGCCAGCCTTGATGCCCATGGCGACCTGGGCATTTTTTCCGTAGAAGGAGGGCGTGTAGACCTTACCAGCGATGGTAAATTCCGGAATGAATGGGCTGGTCTGCTGATTGGACGGCCAGTCGAAGACGCCGGGCATGTGCGGGAAGGCCAGTGAATCCGAGAAGCGGTGCGAACCGGAAGACACCAACGGCAGGATGATATGCAGGCCAGAAGTTGGATCCTGATAGGAGAGCAGGCCCTGTTCCTTGCGTGGGGACTTGTCGAAAGAGAAGAAGCGACAAACTGCCTGACGGTTGGCTGGCCTGACGACTTCGAGGTCGCCGCCAATGGTCTTGGCGAGGCGCGACCACTGAGAGAGATAACGAGCGGCGTCGAAGTTGGCCATGCGGGTCGTATGGCCCGGAATAGTGTCGCGCTCGGCATCGCGGACGATGATCAGGCCGTGTTCGGTGTCGAAGAAGGTCGTAAAGAAATTAGCGTAAAGACGACGGACCAGGTCACGTGCCAGCGCTTCCTTGTCGATCGGCACCCAGCGGTCCCGTAGGGCCTGCAGGAGTAAGGTGATGCAGTGCATCTGGCCGTAGGCGCCGATCCCACGGCCATAAGACCAGCCCAAGCCGTCCTCGCGGACGGTGTCCATGATGACACGAATGTATTTCTCGGCCAGCGAGCGCAGTTTCGGTAGCTTGGAGTCGCGGAGCTGGATGTTGGCGTGCAGCTGGAGCGACTGACGGATGAAGATCAGGGAGACGACGCCATACAGATCGAAGGCGCCACCAAAGTTATCGGCGTTGGCGCCCTTGGATGCTTCGTCTTGGAATCCGCCCGTAGAAGCGGCGGTGATGCGATCCATGAAACGATCGACCAGCGGGCCGGTCTCGTCCTTCTTGGTCAGGCCAAAGGAGAAGCGGCAAACAGCCTTAGCGATATCAAAGGCTTGGACGTGGTCATGATGGTCGTTCTCGATGGCGAGACGCTCGTCAATGAGGGCGCGGGTGGCTTCGTCGAGGATTTCCCAGACCGGGTTGCGTTCGCGGGTCGGACCGAACGCGAGGAGGCCGAGGCAGGCGAAGGCCATGCCATTATCGGACCCTTTGCTGATTCGGACTTGGGCGGTGATCGTCCGGGCGACAATCTCGGCGATATTCTGACGGTCGAGGTGGAGTTCCCCAGTGGCACGGAAGTATTCCCCAAAGGCGAGGGCGGCGTGGCCGGGCTCATCAGCCCGAGAAACCTCTCCTTCGACTGGCACGACAGTGCCATCGGCTGAAAGGGAGTGGAAGTTGAGTTTGAGGAGTGCCTTGGTCTGGTCCAGGCACTGACTCGCGAAATTCTGCATGCGAAAGGTTGGGCTTGGGGCTCTACTCCCCCTCAGTCAATGCCTCATCGTAAAAAATTCGTTATTAACCAATCCTAACGGACCTTATTAGCGCTAGGTGGCTCATCCACCAAGCTACCTAGACGACCGGCAGAGATATGTCAGAAGCCCAAATAAAAGGCTCCCTTTGACCTACTGGAGTCGG